>JAFYRT010000052.1 GCA_017546805.1 Muribaculaceae bacterium
AAAATTATAAGTTTCTGACTAATGTGTCTATCATATTGATTTCTAATAATAGTACAAGCCCTACTTAATAAGAACATTTTTAATGTATTAATTGACAATCAAATATATTTGTTGTAATTTTTTTTTACCGGACACCAATAAATATAAATATACTCATAATGCAAAAAATAAAAGTTCCTTAGATAAAAACCTAAGGAACTTTATTTAAAAGTGATTTATTATTGAAATCTTATTTTATAATACCATCACGTTTCATAAGAGCTTCGATACTTGGTTCGCGTCCCATGAAATCAATGTAAAGTTTCATTGGCTCTTCTGAACCTCCTTTCTCTAAAATATTCTCGCGGAATGCATCTGCTGTTTTTTTGTCAAAGATTCCATTTTGTTTGAATAGTGCAAATGCATCTGCGTCCAATACCTCTGCCCATTTATACCCGTAATATCCTGCAGCATATCCTCCATCAAATATGTGTCCGAAGTGTGTACTCATATTTGTATTGTCAGGCACAGGAAGCAAGGTCGCTTTTGCCATTGAAGCAACCTCTTGTTTTAGCATATCTGTGGGGACTTCTCCTTGTATTGTATGCCATCCCATGTCTAAGTATCCTAAAGATAATTGACGCAAGCATGCGTATGCAGCATTGTATTGAGATGTTGCTTCAACTTTTTCAATCAATTCTGCAGGTATTTTTTCTCCGGTTTCGTAGTGTTCTGCAAATGTATCCAAGAACTCTTTTTCGCTCAACCAATTTTCCATTATTTGAGATGGTAGCTCTACGAAATCACGATATACCGATGTTCCTGACACAGAGGCATAAGTACATTTTGTCAACATTCCATGTAATGAGTGACCGAACTCATGAAGGAATGTTCCAACTTCATCAAAAGTCAATAGAGCGGGTTTGTCTTTTGTCGCTTTAGTAAAATTCATTACAAGTAAGATGTGAGGACGGCTGTCGGTTCCATCTTTCTCAATCCATTGTTTTTTGAAGTCGGTTTTCCATGCTCCTTGTTGTTTTGTTTCGCGTGGGAAGAAATCTGTATAAAGGATACCCATATATTTACCTTCTGCGTCAGTAACCTTGTAAGCCTCAACCTCCTCGTTATACACAGCGATATCTGTTCTCTTTTCAAATTGCAAGCCATAAAGAGTTGTTGCCAAACCGAATACTCCTTTTTTTACATTTTCTAAGTTGAAGTATGGTTTTAGCATTTCATCATTTAGATCGTAATTTTTAGTTTTATACATATCAGAATAGTACGACCAATCCCATGGCATTATATCAATGTCTTTGCCTTCTACCTCTTTAGCAAATGCTTTAATTTTTGCTACATCATTTTTAGCTGCAGGTGTGTATGCTTCCAATAGATTGTCAAGTAGGTTGTATACTGCCTCTGGAGTTTTTGCCATGCGATTATCGAGAACATATGTTGCCCAATCTTTATATCCTAAAAGATTTGCTAACTCTTTGCGTGCAGCTACTTGCTCTAAAACGTTTTGTGTGTTGTCAAATTCGCCACCCAATGCAACAGAGTTGTATGCTCTATACATCTTCTCTCTTAACTCGCGATTTTGAGCATATTTCATAAATGGGAAGAATGAAGGATATGATACATTAAATAGATATCCCTCTTTACCTTTTGCTTCAGCGCGCATTTTAGCTGCCTCTTTTGTGCCTTCTGGTAGTCCTGCAAGCTCTTCATCTGTTGTAAGAATCATCTCAAATGCGTTGCTTGCTTTAAGTTGGTTTTGTCCGAATGTTAGAGAAAGGCTGTCTAATTTAGAAGTAAGTTTACGATATTGCTCTTTCTCTTCTCCTTTAAGGTTTGCTCCATTACGAACCATCGATTTATATGTATCTTCGAGAAGAGTCAATTGCTCACGTGTTAAATTTAATGACTCTTTGTTCTCGTAAACAACTTTTATTCTCTCGAATAGTTGGTCGTTAAGAGTAAGGTTGTTTGTATGCTCGGTAAGCATAGGCATTAACTCTTGCGACAATTCCATCATTGCCTCATCTCCGTCTGCTGACAATAGATTAAAGAAAATGCTTGTTACGCGGTTAAGTAACAAACCTGAAGCCTCATATGCCTCAATTGTATTTTCAAAAGTAGGAGCTTCGGGATTGTTGATTATTGCATCTACCTCTGCTTGATGTTGTTTTATTCCCTCCAATACGGCAGGTTTGTAATCTGCCAACTCAATTTTGTCAAATGGTGCTGTACCAAATGGCCCGTCAAACTCTGACAATAACGGATTTTGTCTGCAACTGCTCATTGTGATTGTTGTAATTAATGCTAAAATTGTGACTAAACGTTTCATATTTTTCCTTTTTTCTAGCATCTGCGATGCATAATTAATTTAAGGTTATTTATTAATATTTTTATTTGTAAATTTGCGATATATTTATTTTGCGACTGACAAAGTTATAAAAATTGATTAAAGAATGAAAGAGAGATTGAAATTTTTAATAAAGGTTTATATATTGTTCATTACTTTTTTTGTGGTGTTCAAACCTATATTTATGCTTAAATATATTGATATTTACGCTCAAACGCCTATTAAAGAGTGGTTTAATATAATATATCAAGGTTTTTCAATGGATGTTGCCGTTACATCATATATTATTTCTCCTGTAATACTTTTTTTGATTGCAAGCATTTGGCTTCATGGAAAGTGGTTTAAATATTTAAATCTAATCTATTTTGGAGTTATATCTGCATTGGTATCTATTGTTGTTATAACCGATTTGTTATTATATTCGTATTGGGGCTTTAGAATTGATGCAACACCAATATTTTACTTGGCTAATCCATCTGATGCGTTGGCGAGTGCAAAGGTGTGGGAGGTTATAGTTCTGGTTTTAGCTACAATAGGAACATTTTTTGTATTGTATACTCCTTTGAGATTATTCGTAAAAGGTAGTGATATATGGTCAAAACCATACAAAAAGATTGTTTCGACTCTTTTTATGATTCTTTTGGTTGGTGTTACTTTTATTGGAATAAGAGGTGGTATAGGAACATCGACAATGAATGTTGGTAGAGCTTTTTACTCTACAGAAATAAAATATAATCATGCAGCTGTAAATCCAATATTTAGCCTGCTTTACTCCTTGACTCATCAAAATGACTTTGGAGATTATGCACGCTTTATGAATGAGGATGAGGCTGATGAAATTTTCAATAAATTATTTACGGATAATGTATATATACCTAACGATGATGAGTGTTGGTTGAATGATAGAAAACCTAATATATTATTAATTATATTGGAAGGTTTCTCAAAAGGTGCATTGCAAAACAATGGTATTGAGGTTGCTCCAAACTTACTTAAACTTTCAAGAGAAGGTATTACATTTAATAATGTATATGCAAACAGTTTTAGGACAGATAGAGGCATTTTTTCGGTTGTAGATGGTTTCCCTGCACTGCCAACTACTTCGGTGATGAAATATCCCGATAAGATGGTTACATTCCCCTCTTTGATTGGAGCAATAAGAGAAAATGGTTATAATACATCTTTCTTATATGGTGGCGATGCAAATTTCACCAATATGCGTTCGTTTTTTGCAACCGGTGGTACTGAAGAGTTTGTGACAGATGTTGAGTTGAATGTTAGTAGATTGGAGTCGAAATGGGGTGCTAATGACCATATAACTTTTGATTATCTCAAAGATGATATTCTTCAATATGAAGAGGATAAACCATTCTTAAAAACATTTTTGACTTTAAGCAGTCATGAACCATTTGAAGTGCCATTCAATAAATTTGAAAATCCATATCTTAACTCTGTTGCCTATACCGATAGCTGTTTGGGTGCATTCATTGATTCTATAAAAGTTGCAGAGATATGGAACAATACATTGGTTGTATTAATTCCTGATCATGGTGTGAATTATCTGTTAGGTTATGATGATAGAGGAAAAGAGAGTCATGCGATACCTATGGTTTGGTGTGGAGGGGCTATAAAACAACATCTTGAGGTAAATAATTTTGCATCTCAATCAGATATGGCTTCTACCCTGCTCTCGCAATTGGGAATTGATTATAGTAAATTTAAATATAGTAGAAATATTGCTGATACAACATCGACCGATTTTGCTTATTGGACTTTCCCTAATGGGTTTGCAATAGCAGATAGCGTAAATTTTGTAGTGTACGACATTGATGCAAACAATACATCTGTTTTTGAAGGAGAAGATAGTCAGACACGTTTATTACAAGGCAAGGCAATATTGCAAAAACTATACGATAGAATTAAATAGTTTCAGAATATCTTATTGTAATTAATATGGCACAACGCAAATCTCAAATAAAGGAGCGACAAAGAATCGGAGTTAAAGAGCCAAGTAATTATTATGTTGTTATGCATAATGATGATATAACTACAATGGACTTTGTCATAATGATTTTGAAGCAGATATTTTTTTATGACGATAACACAGCTGTTGAAATAATGCTTCAGGTGCATAATGCAGATAAAGCAATTGTGGGAACTTATACATACGATATAGCTCAGTCTAAAGCGCAAAAAGCAACTGCGATGGCAAGAAAAGAGAATTTCCCTTTGTTATTAACTGTTGAACCGGAAAAATAAAAAGTATGTCAAATATAACCCAATCTAATAGAGTATTAGATGTTTTAAATAAAGCTCAAGAATATTGTTTGATGTGTCGACATCAGTTCTTAATGCCTGAGCATATTTTATATGCATTAACATTCAATGATATATTTAAAGATGCGCTTGGAATATTTGTCAATGTTAATCTGGTAAGGGTTAGTATAGCAAATTTCTTCAGGGAGACAGAGAGTGTACCTGGAGAAGAAGAATATGAAAATGATATCTCTTTTCAAACAGAAACTCTAATAGAATATGCTAACCAAGAGGCACAAAAAGAGGTTTCCTCAAATTTGGATATCCTCCATTTGGTTAAGGCTATTTTAAGATTAGAGGAGTCATGGGCTGCATACTACCTTAAATCAGTTCTTGAAAATAAAGTTGAGAATTTTGTAGCTAAAATTGAGGATATCCAATTATTTACTAATCAAATTGATAGTGGAGATTTCTTTTCAATTGAGTCTGAAGATGAGACTTATAATTCAATAGAATCGTGGAAGAGTTTGGTTACTTGTATGAACGATTTATATAAGAATCATAATCCACTAATTGGAAGGTCTGAAGAATTGAGAAGAACAATTCAAGTATTGTGCCGTCTTGAAAAGAATAATCCACTCCACATTGGAGAACCTGGTGTGGGAAAGACTGCCATTGTGTGGGGCTTGGCAAGTATGATAGAGAGAAATAAGGTCCCAAAACGATTGAAAGGCAGTAAGATTTATAAATTAGATATAGGTTCTCTTTTGGCAGGGACTCAATATAGAGGCGATTTTGAAAATCGCATAAAGATGATAATGGAAGGCATACAGAAAGAGGGAAATAACAATATAGTATATATTGATGAAATTCATAATCTCGTAGGAGCCGGTTCAAATAGCGATTCGGCTATGGATGCATCCAATATGCTTAAACCATATCTTGAGTCAGACAATATTCGTTTTATCGGCTCTACTACCTATGAAGAGTACAATAAATATTTCTCACGTTCAAAAGGTTTTGTAAGACGCTTTCAGCAAATAGACATTCTTGAGCCATCAATAGAAGAATCAAAAAATATTATTAAGCAGTTGATACAACGTTATGAGAGGTATCATAATGTAATATACACTGAAGAGGCTATAAATTACGCTGTTGAGGAGAGCGCAAAGCATATTAAAGATCGTTTCTTGCCTGATAAAGCAATAGACTTGATTGATGAAGCAGGTGCAGAAAAAGAGGTTGAAGGAAAAGAAAAGAGTATTCTTAAATCGGATATAGCCGAGATTCTATCAAAGGTATGTAAAGTTCCTTCATTGGCAGATGCAGATGATTGCGAATTTAAGGTATTGGAAAAATTATCTTCAAAAATTCTTTCACAGATATATGGACAAGACGATGCTGTTAAGCATGTTGTTGAAGCTGTTCAGATGTCACGAGCAGGACTTTTAGATGATAATAAACCTTTGGCATCTTTCCTATTTGTCGGTCCTACAGGTGTTGGTAAAACCGAATTGGCAAAAGTTCTTTCAAAGGAGCTTGGTATTGGAATGGTTCGTTTTGATATGAGTGAGTATGCCGAGAAACACTCAGTGGCTAAACTTATTGGTTCTCCTGCAGGATATGTTGGGTATGAGGATGGTGGTTTATTGACAGATGCAATTAGAAAATCACCTAACTGTGTGCTGTTGCTTGATGAGATTGAAAAAGCGCATCAAGATATATATGACATTCTCTTACAGGTGATGGATTATGCTCAATTAACGGATAATAAGGGGCGTCATTCCGATTTTAAAAATGTCATTATCATAATGACAACAAATGCCGGGGCTCAATATGCTTCTCAAGCTTCAGTTGGATTTACGGGCTCTGTATCAAGAGGAGATGCAATGATGAAACAAGTTAAAAAAACATTTAAGCCGGAGTTCATCAATCGTCTGTCTGGAACAGTTATATTCCATGACATGGACAGAGAAATGGCTTCGTTAATTCTAAAAAAGAAGATAAAAGAGCTTGATGTAAAACTTCGCTTAAAGAATATAAAGATGAAACTTTCACCTAAAGCATTTGAATATTTGCTTAATGAGGGTTATACTGTTGAATATGGTGCACGTGAGATGGATAGAGTAATATCTCAACAACTTAAACCAATTTTGATGAAAGAGATTCTTTTTGGAAGTTTGAAGAGTGGCGGAGAGATAAGTATTAAAGTAAAAGATGGCTGTTTATCAATTAGATAATGATTTATGGTTTCCTGATCCTCATTATGGAGAAAAGGATGGATTGGTAGCTATTGGTGGAGACCTTTCGGTTGATCGTCTGCTCTTGGCGTATAGTAATGGATTTTTTCCATGGTTTTCATATAAAAATAAGAAAGAGCCATGGTGGTACTGTCCAATGAACAGGTTTGTAATTTTTCCGAACAAGATACATATAAGCCATACAATGAAGCAATTAATACGTCGAAATAAGTATGAAGTAACCATTAATCAGAATTTTAATGGTGTAATTAATGGCTGTTCTAAAGCGGATGGACGTAATAAAGAATTAGGTGCATGGTTGGGTAACGATATGATAAAGGCCTATAATCAGCTTTATGAACTTGGATTTGCAGCAAGTGTTGAGGTTTGGGAAAACTCATCTGATGATAATAAAAAGAGACTTGTAGGAGGACTTTACGGAGTGACTATAGGTAGAGCGTTCTTTGGAGAGAGTATGTTTTCTCTTGTACCTAATGCTTCAAAATTAGCTCTTATTTACCTGGCTCAGGTATTTGAAAAAGGTGGTGGAGCATTTATCGATTGCCAATTTGAGACACCTCACCTACTCTCTATGGGCGGTTGTTATATTCATTACGATGAATATATGAAAATGTTGCGAGATGAATAGAATAAATTGAATATTGAGGAATAATAGTATATCTTTGTATAAAATATACTTGGAAATTATTAATTAAATAAAGTAAATATTATGAGTTATTTGTGGATTTTATTAGCGGTATCTTTATTGGTATCGGCTGTAGGATGGTTTTATTTTATCTACTTCTTTAGTATTGGTTACGGATTGTCAGTTTCAGCTTTGGCATTGACAACGCTTCTTGTATTCAGCGATGTTTTAACACTTCCCTCAGCGGTATTATGCGGTATTTTGTTTGTATATGGCTTTAGATTGGCAGGTTATCTATTCCTTAGAGAGAAGAAATCAGCTACTTATAAAAAAATTCTGTATCAGCCAGATAATACAACAAAAAAGCCTTTCTTCGTAATGTTTATGATTTGGGTATCATGTGCGCTATTATATGTTGGTCAAGTAAGCCCTCTTTCTTTCTATTTGTATAATATAGAAGGAGGCTTTACTCCAAATGAGATTGTAGCTTGGATTGGTTCTGCTGTGGCTCTATTAGGATTTTTGACAGAGACAGTTGCAGATGCTCAAAAGAATAGTGCTAAAAAAGTAAATGCAAAACGATTTGTAGATAAAGGTCTTTATAAGATTGTACGTTGTCCAAACTACTTTGGAGAGATATTGATGTGGACAGGATGCATTATTTTCTGTTTTGCAATTTGTTGTTCGGTATGGCAATGGATTATTGCTCTATTGGGTTATATAGGAATTGTATATGTTATGTTTAGTGGAGCAAGAAGAATAGAGATGCGTCAAGAGGAGACATACGGTAACGATCCCGAATTTAAGGCGTACATCAAACGCACTCCTATTATAATCCCATTTGTGCCTATTTATAGTGTAGCAAAATATGGTTGGTTGAAAGCATAATTTAGCAATAGATAATAAAAAAAATATTGGTGTCCGATAAAAATCAAAACATAAAAATAAAGGAGTCTCAATCGCAGAATTAATGCGGTTGAGATTCTTATTTTAGAATTACAAGCCCCCTAATCAAAAAAGTGTCAGTTGTGGGGGTGGATTATTATCCAAAAT
>JAFYRT010000053.1 GCA_017546805.1 Muribaculaceae bacterium
CAAAAGAAGCAACATACACAATAACCGTAACAAAAGATGTAGAGTATGTAGCCAACTTCATAACCCATAAAGTAACAGTCTTGGCAGGCGAGGGCGGAACAGCGGAAGCAAGTAAAACGCAAGTAGAAGACAATGAAAAAATAACCTTGACTGCCACACCACAAGAGGGTTATAGTTTTGTGAATTGGACAGTGAACGGAGAGGAAGTATCAAAAGAAGCAACATACACAGCAACAATAACAGCAGATACCGAATTTAAAGCCAACTTTATCAGCTATAAAATAACAGTAGTAGCAGGCGAAGGAGGAACCGCTAAGGCTTCCAAGGCCCAAGTGGGTCATAACGGACAAGTAACCTTGACTGCCACACCACAAGAGGGTTATATTTTTGTTAATTGGACAGTAAACGGAGAAGTTGTTTCAACTAAGAATCCATATACAGCCACAATAACAGCATATACAGAATTCAAAGCCAGCTTTATAGAAAAATATAATGGTCACGAATACGTCGATCTCGGTTTACCAAGCGGACTAAAATGGGCAACCTGTAATGTAGGAGCCACCACACCCGAAGGTTACGGCGATTACTTTGCTTGGGGCGAAACCTCACCAAAGACAACATATAATTGGAACACCTACAAATATTGTAATGGCACAGAAACTTCAATGACCAAATATTGTGTAGAATCATATTTTGGTGGCTCATATGGCACAGTAGATAATAAAACCACACTTGAACTATCAGACGATGCAGCGCGAGTAAATTGGGGAGGCAGTTGGCGAATGCCGACACGGGCAGAATATAAAGAATTATTAGACACCTCAAACTGTAGCTGGACGTGGACCACTCAAAACGGAGTAAACGGGCGAAAAGTAACAAGTAAAAAGAACGGTAAATCCATTTTTCTTCCTGCGGCGGGCCGTCGCTACGAAGGCAGTCTCAACTATGCAGGCAGTGACGGCTACTATTGGTCGAGTTCGCTCGACGCGCTCTTCAGCAGCAACGCCGACAAATTGTACTTCGATTCGAGTGACGTGCAGAGCGTGTACTTCGTGGTCGACGGCCGTTTCAGCGGGAAATCTGTGCGAGCAGTCTGCGAGTAGAAATTAAACGCAAGTTTAATTTCAGTTTTTAGTTGTCAACTTCGTTGCCCCTACGGGGTAGTTTTTAGTTGAGGAACATTCGTTCCTCGAAGCCACTATCGCTTGGTAATGCTTAAATAAATTTATCATTACTCTCGCTTATTCGTGGCTTTGTTAGTTTTTAGTTGTTAGAATTTATAAGAAACACGCAAAAACAAGCATAACTCCGCCCTGCGAGCGGAAGCTCGTAAAAGCGGAGTTATGCGAACCCAAAATAAAAAAATAGTAGGGACACAAACTCCGTCGCACAGAACACTGTAACCCTCCGTCGCATAGTAGTTAATACCTCCGTCGTGCAGAGCACTGCACTCCCCATTTTTAGGTAATTACAATGTAATTACCTAAAAATGCCCCATACTGCGGACGAATTGACATTTAGTCAATTCTAATTACTTGGTAATTGCCTTGATTGCATGCTGTGTCCGAAGTAAATGCTTAACAAAATTGTCTAAAGTATTTTATGGTAATGAATTTAAAATTGACATTTGGTCAATTTTAATTACTCTATAATTATCAAAAAATGCGCATGCTCGCAAAGTTCTAATTTGCCTACCAACCATTATATGTTCTTAAAATAAAAATCCAAAATCTCCCCTGCTGCAGTAAAGGGGCTTTGTTGTGAGTTTAAAACAAGATTCTCTTTATCAGCTAACATCTCTGCAATTTCGGGATTATTAAAGAAGTGAGATTTTAATTTGTCGTTAATGGTTTCGAGCATCCAATATCTTGCCTGCTCGTTTCGCTTTCTGTTGAAATATCCGTTCTGCTTAACAAAATCGATGTAGCTGTATATCATATCCCACACCTCTTTAATGCCAAGGTCGTAGTATCCTGAGTATGTCAAAACTTGTGGATTCCAGCCCGATGCTGTGGGTGGGAACAGATGTAGAGCATTGCGGAAGTGTGCTTGAGCCAATTTCGCTTTATCGATATTGTCTCCATCGGCTTTATTTATGACAATACCGTCTGCCATCTCCATTATGCCACGCTTGATGCCTTGAAGTTCATCTCCTGTTCCTGCAAGTTGAATAAGCAAGAAGAAATCTACCATTGAGTGAACAGCGGTTTCTGATTGGCCTACGCCTACGGTCTCAACAAATATGGTGTCGAATCCTGCAGCTTCGCACAATATGATGCTCTCGCGTGTTTTTCGTGCGACTCCACCAAGCGAGCCTGCCGAGGGCGAAGGGCGTATGAAAGCATTCTTTTCAACCGATAGTCGCTCCATTCGTGTTTTGTCTCCAAGAATGGAGCCTTTTGTTATTTCGCTACTTGGGTCAATTGCAAGTACGGCAAGTTTATGACCTCCGTCAACAACGTGCAATCCAAAAGAGTCGATAGATGTACTCTTTCCCGAGCCTGGTACTCCGGTTATGCCGATTCTTATTGAGTTGCCAGAGTAGGGGAGGCATAGTCTGATAACCTCCTGAGCAATCTCTTGATGTGCGGGAAGATTGCTCTCAATAAGAGTAACCGCTTGGCTTAATATCGAAATGTCTCCTTTGAGGATGCCTTCGGCATACTCTTCTGCAGTGAATTTACGGCGGACAATACCTCGTTTTTTTAGATAAGGATTTATGGAGGGTTGTTGCTCAACACCACTATTTACATTTAATCCTGCAAATTCTCCGTTATTTTCAAAGTGTTCCATACTCTGCACTATTTAAGTGATGCTGTTACTTGAACCTTTATCTCGCTGTTTTTAGAATCGTTAGTTATAATGGTAACGGTTTCGTTGACAATTCTGCTCTTGCTTTTTGTCGGATTCAGAGATATAGATAATTTTGCCGACCCTTTAGGCTTTATTTCTGTATGGTTTATATTTGCCTTTATTGTTTGTGCCGATGAGGATACTTTACGGATAATCAAGTTGCCGTTTCCTGTGTTTTTTAATTCGACTTCGCAATTAGTCGGATTAATTCCGCTTACCTCACCCAGATTGATTAAAACCTTTTCAATCTCGGCACTTGGACGTTTGTTTCCTTGTTTGCTGAAATCCTCTGTTATCTTTGAGTTGATGGTTATCTTCTTATTCATTGTGCGAGAGTCCGAACGCTCGGCACTGATTAGAAATTCGTCAATTTGGCTGCCCCAATCGTTGCAAGTTTTTGAGTCGTAGGTAACTTTTATTTTGCCTCTCTCTCCGGGGTTGAGTTTGGCAGGTAGAGCCTCAACTTTTAAGTAGTTGGCTACGTTGCTTATCGCTATTGTAAGGGTGTGGTCAGAACTGTTCCATGTGTCAAATTGCAACTCTTTTTTATCCCCCTTTATTATGTTGCCCATATCATAAGATATGCTCTTAAGTTTCAACCCGTTTATAAAATACTTGTAGTTGTCGTTATCGGGGTTTGAGATAACGTTGCCTTTTATGATTAGGTTGGTTTCTGCAGGAGTGCCGTTTGTTGTTATTTTAACAGATTTATTGAAAGCTCCGGGTCTGCCAATTGCCGAGTATTTTACGTCGATAACTCCGCTTTCGCCGGGGGCAATAGGAGCTTTGGGATAACTCGGAACTGTGCATCCGCATGTAGCCTTTGCTTTTACAATAACAAGAGGGGCGTTGCCTGTGTTTTTGAATTTGAAAGCATGGTTAACAAAGACCTCGTCCTCAGAAAATGTCCCAAAATCGTGAGTAAGCTCTTCAAATTCTATTTTTGCTTGGGCAAAACTTCCTATGCAAAACAGTATCGATAGTAAAAGCAGAAAACCTCTTTTCATTATTATTGACGTCTGTTTTTATTGGTTTTGAGGAATAACATTGCCCGAAATAATAAGTTTTATCTTCTCTTCGGGAACGTTTGTATATACAGTAATGTTTTTGCTAAAGCCTCCGGGACGTCCTTTCGCATGGTATGTAACACCAATTACACCGCTTTCGCCCGGAGCAATAGGCTCTTTGGGATATGTAGGAGCTGTACATCCGCAACTGCTCGAAGCGCGAGTAATTATAAGAGGAGCATTACCTTCGTTTGTGAATTTGAATTCACACGAAGCATCTCCGTCAGCCTCTTTTATATTTCCGTACTCGTAAGTGGTCTTTTCAAAAACTATTTTAGGAGCTTTCTCTTTGGCAAAAGCGGTCATAGAGATAAGCAATGCAACCAAAATTGAATAAAAACTTTTCATTGTTGTGTAATTTAAAATTTGTATCTGTTATAGTAGACAGTCTAAATTAATAAAGGTTTATACCTCATATTTCATGATATAGTCATTTGCGAAAAATCCGCAACCTAAATCAAAATCGCCCGAGTCGATAATTTCCCATCCCATCTTTTTATAGAAGTTAAGTGTCGGATTTTCTCTGTTTACGTTCAAGGTAATGGTAGCTCCATTGGGCGATAGCTCTTTTGCATGCTCGTAAACCTTGTTAATCATCTCTCGGCCTATGTTTTGTCCGTGCAGGTCGGCGCGCAGATAAAGTTTTTGAAGGTGAAACTTATTCTCCTCTTTCCTCTCAATGGCAATATAGCCACATGCCTCCCCCTCACAATATACAATGTAGAATGTGTTGTTGTTTTGCATTTGTCGGAGAATGCTGAAAGTAGAATACATCATCTCTAACATATATTCAATTTGGGATTCAGAGAGAATATCTTTATATGTCTCACTAAAAATCTTATATCCCAAACGGCTTATCAAGCCGGCGTCGCTCTCTTGAGCAAGGACAAAATTTGCCATATTATGATAATTTAGAAATAACCTCTTCTATAGATAGAAGCTCTTGGCTTCCGCTTGTCATGTCTTTAAGGGTGATTTTACCCTCTTTGATTTCGTTCTCGCCTACCAATGCAACAAAAGGAATAGCTTTTGCATCGGCATAACCCATCTGTTTTTTCATTTTTGCAGATTCAGGATATATCTCAGTGCTAATACCTGCCTTGCGGAGAGCCATAACGTGAGCAAGAGAAGCAATCTCCTCTTTTTCGCCGAAGTTTACAAACATAATTTGAGTAGATTGTAGCGATTTTTCAGGATAAAGTTCCAATTGGTTTAGAACGTCATATATACGGTCTGCGCCAAAAGATATACCAACACCCGAAACTCCGTTCAAGCCAAATACACCGGTAAGGTTGTCATAACGACCACCACCCGAAATACTGCCAATTTGAACATCCAAAGCCTTAACCTCGAAAATAGCACCGGTGTAGTAGTTCAAACCACGAGCAAGAGTTAAATCAATCTCCAACTCCGAGCGTAATTCGCAACCCTCAATTCTGTTCAAAATAAATTGAAGCTCTTCGATACCCTTCAATCCAATCTCTGACGAAGCAAGAGTTTGACGTAAAGTCTCTAATTTCTCATTGTTCGAACCTTGAAGAAGAATAATAGGACGTAGTTGCTCAATGCTCTCCTCCGAGATGCCTTTGCTTCTGAGCTCCTCGTTTACATTGTCCAAACCTATTTTGTCCAACTTGTCGATAGCAACGGTAATATCAATTATCTTGTCAGCCTCGCCAATAATCTCTGCAATACCGCTAAGAATTTTGCGGTTGTTCATCTTGATTGCGACTCTGATGCCCAAACGGTTGAATACCTCGTCAATCATTTGAATTAGCTCAACCTCGTTCAAGAGAGAGTTTGAGCCAACAACGTCTGCATCGCATTGGTAAAATTCGCGGTAGCGACCCTTTTGAGGTCTGTCGGCACGCCATACGGGTTGAATTTGACATCTTTTAAAGGGGAAAGTAATCTCGTTTTGGTGCATAACAACGTAGCGAGCAAAGGGAACGGTTAGGTCATAACGTAATCCCTTTTCGCAAAGAGCCGATGCAAGCTTGTTCGATTCCTTACCTTGCCAAAGCTCGTCGTTAACTTTGCCGGCAAAGTCTCCCGAGTTTAAAATTTTGAAAAGAAGTTTATCTCCCTCTTCTCCATACTTGCCCATAAGAGTAGAGAGGTT
This sequence comes from Muribaculaceae bacterium, assembly GCA_017546805.1. Lineage (GTDB taxonomy): Bacteria > Bacteroidota > Bacteroidia > Bacteroidales > G3-4614 > Caccoplasma_A. The sequence goes on from JAFYRT010000053.1 coordinate 6,043, forward strand.
TTCCATTGCAGGAGTTTCAATCTCTTGAAAACCGAACAATTGAAAAACATCACTTATTGTATTGAAAATATAGTTTCTTTTAGCAGTCTCAATAGTTGAGAAGTCACGTGTCCCTTTAGGTATAGAAGGTTTAGTTGCCATATATGTTTGTCTTAAATAATATTCTAAAATGCGAAATTACAAAATATTTCATAGCAAATACTCCTTTAGGGGTAAAAATATCGATGATATTGTTTTAAAAAACAATTCTCTTAAATTTTTAGACAAAAAAAGAGGCTGACTAAAAAGGCTCTTTTGCCGTTATGCTTGTCTCCAAAATCCTCATTTACGATTAGTAAACTGCGGTTTTGTAGTCTTCGCAAGCCTAAAAATAGCTCTTTTTATTCAACCCTTAGACAAGAGAGGGTGATCCGTTTTCCTTTTGGGCCACCCTCTCAATAAAAATTAATAAATATTCTACAAAATCTTAATCATCAAAGCCTATAAATGCGCCGTTTTTGTCAAAAATCATATCAACGCCATTTGCAAGTTCAATTTTGTATTTAAAATCAAACAACTCTTTGTCTGTTTCAATTTTTGTAATGCATATTCCTGAATAATTCTCAGTAACATAATTAGCTATAGTCGCAGGAATAAAGTCTGTTGTGATGCATTTTTTATTTCCGTTAACCTCTTTCCATTCTCCTTTCGAAGAGAATTTAATGCTTGTCATATCAGAGAAGAAAACGTTATATTCAGTATCCAAGATTTCGCTATCCTTTACAACAGAGACAATTTTCTTATCTGCAAAATTTTGAGAAATAAAATTTTGTGCCTTTGCAGGGATAGATTTAACATCTACGGCAACCTCTCTCGCGATAGAATTAAATGCTAAAGCCGATACCATTAAAACGGCTATTAAGCTAAAAGTAATCTTTTTCATAATTGTTAAAATTAAATTTTCAATTGCAAATATAAAACGTTATTTTAACATTTCAAGCGTTTTTACAAACTTTATGATTTTAATACAAAAAATAAACAATATACCTTATATATATAGAGGGATTCTTTTTTCATTATATAAAATGCTATATTTGCAACTCTAAAATTATAAAAATGATGGAAAATAACGTTCAATTCAACGAACATAACAAGTATAAGGATAAAGGAGTGTTTGATACATCTCCAATAATGATTTATACAAGTGAGGATAATACAATTTCGCTTGATGTTAAGCTGGAGAATGAAACAGTGTGGCTTTCGCAAAGCCAAATGGCGTTGCTTTTCGATAAAGATCAATCAGTTGTAGCAAGACATATTGCAAATGTTTTTAAAGAGGGAGAACTTGAAGAAAATAGTAATATGCAAATTTTGCATAATACTTTTTCTAAGTATAAACCGACAAAAGTGTATAGTCTCGATGTTATTATTTCTGTCGGTTATCGTGTAAAATCTGTATATGGTACTCGCTTTCGTCAATGGGCAAACCGTATTCTTAAAGACTATATTGTAAAAGGTTATGCAATTAACGACAAAATAAGAATAGAGCGATACAATGAACTAAAAGATGTGGTACGCCTGATGGCAAACACGGTAAACACACAAGAGGAGCTGACCGACGATCAGTCGGTAGGTCTTTTGTCTGTTGTTACCGACTATGTTTATGCTCTTGATACTCTTGACCGTTACGACTATCAGCAACTAACAATAGAAAAAACTACAAGCGAGGAGCGTTTTTATGCGACATACGAGAATGCAATGGACGCAATTTTGGGTCTGAAAGAAAAATTTGGAGAAAGTGAACTTTTTGCAAATGAAAAAGATGAATCATTCAGGAGTTCAATAGGGTAGATATACCAAACATTTGACGGAGTGGAGTTATATCCAAGTGTTGAGGAGAAAGCTGCAATGCTGCTCTATCTTGTGACGAAGAACCACTCATTCAGTGACGGTAATAAACGCATAGCAGCAATGCTTTTCCTTTGGTTTATGGAACGTAACGGCATACTATATCGTGCCGATGGTAGCAAACGAATTGCGGACAATACCCTTGTGGCTCTTACGTTAATGATTGCAGAGAGCCGTACCGAGGAAAAAGATATAATGGTAAAAGTGGTTGTAAATCTTATTAATCAGCAGAATCAATAAAAAATGGAAAACAGTATTCAATTCAACGAACATAACAAGCAGGAATATCCTCCAATGCACACAGCAGAGCATCTGCTTAATGCAACAATGGTAAAAATGTTTAACTGTGGAAGGGCTGTGTCGGCACATGTTGAACGCAAAAAGAGTAAATGCGATTACGCCTTGCAACAAGAACTGACTCCGGAGCAAATAGCAGCAGTGGAAGAGCAGGTAAATAATGTAATATCTATGTCGCTTCCCGTAACGGAGGAGATAATAACAATAGAGGAGGCGAAAGATAAATTTGATACTTCCCGATTGCCCGAGGGGGTAAGTAATACCATCAGGGTAATCAATATTGGAGAGTATGATAGTTGTCCATGTTTGGGTTTGCATGTAAAAAATACATCCGAAATCGGAAAATTTAAAATAATTAGTAGCGGAAATGCACCATCGGGCTTCCGAATTAGATTTAAACTTGAGGAGTAAAATCGCCAAATTTTAGAAATATCCAAAAATCGGTCAAAAAAAGCGTAAAAAAGATGAAAAAATATTCCCCTGATAATTAGGGTATTTGCAGAAAAAGTAAAAATTTTTTGAAAAATAGTTGCTAAAAAATTTGGTGGGAAAGGAAAAGTGTAGTACTTTTGCATCCGCTTTCGGGAACGAACTGAGAGCAACAACAAAAAGAGATCATTGAATATTTGAAAAAGACAAAGTAGTACGAGACGAG
>JAFYRT010000054.1 GCA_017546805.1 Muribaculaceae bacterium
GAACATCACGCACGCTTGCCTCTCCAATCACCTTGCCGAATAACAACAAGATTTCCGTTTGGCCATAAGTCAGCGTATTACCTTCTATATGGTTACTATTATAGTTGAAGTCAACAGTAAAACGACGGCTAAGTCTATCTTTATCCTTCTCAGATAGTGGTTGCAACTCTTGCCATGCAGCCAAAGCCTTCTTAATATTAAGATATTTCATAGGGTACCTTATTTAGTATATCACACAGTGCAAATATACAAAATGTTTTTAATATGGTTGTATACTTACAACCTTTTACATTGTTTTTCGCAACAATTTCTGATCAAAAGATATAAAATGACGCTCTATGAGTAAAAATGGAACACTAGATGATAGCCAATTGCAATATTTTGAACAATAAAAGAAGTAAATCTTCCTTTTCTGTTCAAATATTATCTACTTTCACATTTTCCACCTTAAAACAACCCCTTTATTTCACATTATCCCATCTTTCCTACTTGTAAAAATCACATTTCCCCGAATATAATCTTTGCTGGACAAAAGAAAAGAACAGAGATTTATCTTTTTTTAATAAGCAAAAAGAGTATGTTTTGGTACTTCTCAGAAACTCCAACTAAAAGGAAAACGAATTAATAAACAGACTAATTGATGCATACAATTCATCTGTAGTTATGAATAGTATAATAACAGATTTTGATTTAGTAATGCGATTCGAATCTGAAAATGAAAGACTGGTTAAAGGGATTGAGGATATGGACGTTGCACAGGTAAAGGATGTAGAAACATTTGCCAGATTAGAATCTTATAAAAAAGAGATGCTCTATCTCCTATCTGTTAATCCTGGTACCATCAATCAAGAGATTCATAGCCCTTGGATTGAGAAAAATAAATTGAATGGATATCTTGCGCAAAAGTACAACGTTAGTTCTTTCGGACATATTGATGAAGATATGTATTATGAAGCATATTGCAATTCTTCAAGTGTTCCTGAATGGTCAAAACTAATAGAAAGACGAGGTGAAACAAACATGGTTGCAGAATTGAAAGAAAAGTACGATGAAGCAAAGTCGTTTGATGCACGTTGTATATATGCAATCGAACTAGCACATGCATATGAAGCGGACGTAGATTCCTGGGCAGAAGATGACTATCGAAATCCTGCTATTCCGTTAATGGAATATTTAATGAAAGAACAAAAGTATTCTATTTACTTAAAAGAGCTATGGATGAAATGGCACACTTTATATCAAGATTCAGAAGGGGCTTCAAAAGATTCAGAAATCCCCAATCATTTATACAATGAGTATCGTAAAATTTGTATAAGTAGCACTCTTGCTTACATAAAAGAACACCCGGATGATATACTGGCCATAAACAATTATATAGTTATGGCTTTTGAGAAAAACATTCTACGAGAAGGTGTTTTCAGATATGGTAACCAATATATGCTGGATAAATATAACCTATTTCGTGAAAAATATAAGGAAAGGGGCATTTAGCTAACATATAAAGAATTATTCGTATCTTTGCCAAAATTAATTATAGATTTCAATTTTTGAATGAAATATAAATTTGCTCTCTTTATATTAACTGTTTTTATGTTGGCAACTTCGTGTCGACCAACTAAACATGTACCACAAGGAGAGTATCTCTTAAACAGGGTAAAGATAGAGGTTGATGCAAAAGATGTCAAGTCTCAGTCGTTACATCCATACTTAAGACAACATCCCAATCACAAAACATTTGGAATAATAGGGCTTCCTTTGGCATTTTATAATATGTCGGGAACAAAAGATAACCGATGGAATCGCTTTATGAGGAAGATAGGAACTCCGCCTGTCATTTATGATTCAACGTTAACAGAAAAGAGTAGAAATGAAATCCTTAAGGCGATGAAAAACAAAGGCTATGTCGAAGCAGAAGTAGCCGTAGATACAGTCGTAAAAAAAAGGAAGATAAAGGTAACATACAAAGTTAAAGGAAATACTCCGTACAGATTGAATAATGTAACGTTCAATATACCTGATGATACCATTGCAAAATATTCAACTCGAAAAGATACAACACTTAATGTATTAAAAAAAGGAACACTTTTCGATTATTATATATTGGACCAAGAGAGGGCAAGAATAGCTTCAGTATTGAATAATCGCGGTTATTACTCATTTGGAAAGGAATATATAACCTTTGTGGCAGACACAACGGTAGGGGATCATTTGGTTGATCTTGAGGTGAATCTTTTGCCATACCCAATAGCAAAACCTGATAGTAGCGGAATAGTATATGTAAAGCATCGCACCTACACCATACGAGATGTATATTTCTTTACCGACTACAATCCGATGAATGTCGACCAACTTTATAATGTGTTGGATACAGTACATTATAAAGGTAATACCATATACTATGGCGAAAATCAATATTTGCGTCCGTCGGTATTGGTAAATAACTGCTTTATAAAGTCTGGAGATAAGTATAGTCAGCGACTTGTTGATAACACAATGAGTGCGTATGGACGATTAAGGGTATTTAAATATGTGAATGTTCAATTTGCACCGGTTGAGGTTGATGGAGAGATGATGCTCGATTGTTACATTCTTTTGACAAGAGGAAAAACGCAAACAATTTCGACCGAACTCGAAGGAACAAACTCTGCAGGTAACTTTGGATTTGCGGTGGGAGTAGCCTATCAACATCGCAATATATTCAAAGGCTCTCAAACATTCTCTTCGAAGTTGAGAGCTGCATATGAAAATATATCGGGCGATTTAGGAGGTCTGATAAGCAATAACTATCTCGAATTAGGTGCAGAAATGGGAGTGTCGTTTCCCAAATTCATCTTTCCTTTTGCAAAGAATAAACAAAGACAGAAGTTGCGTCCCACAACAGAACTGACGTTGAGTGGAAATTTTCAAAGACGCCCTGAGTTTGTCAGAGTAATAGCAGGTGCAGGTTGGGCATATAATTGGTATAGTAATCGTAACCGTTTTAAGCATAAATTGGATTTGGTTGATATAAGCTATATATATCTGCCAAAAGTGACTGAAGAATTTAAAAACAATATAAATGAGTTGTCGGTAGCTAATCCTCTTTTGAGATATAGTTATGAAGACCACTTTATAATGAGAATGGCATATGCGGTATATCTATCAAACATAAATCCGGAATCGATAAAGCAGAACGGAAATATATATACCTTCCGCATGGTAAATGAGATAGCAGGTAACCTTCTGTATGGTATCTCAAATGCCATATCGCGTACCTCTCGTCCCGAGGATGGATATTCAATATTCGGAATCAGGTATGCACAATACTACAAATGCGATATGGATTATACATATACATTCCTCTTTAATGAAAAAAATTCACTATCGTTACACGTAGGAGCGGGAGTGGCAGTGCCATACGGAAACTCTGAAATGTTGCCATTTGAGAAACGCTATTTCTCGGGAGGAGCAAATAGTGTAAGGGGATGGTCGGTGCGTAGTTTGGGACCGGGTTCGTATCAACGCAAAGATCCAACCAGCGACTTTATGAATCAATGCGGTGATGTAAGAATGGATTTGAACGTAGAGTATCGAAGCAAATTAATTTGGAAACTTGAACTTGCGGCATTTATCGATGCAGGAAATATATGGACCATAAAAGAGTATGATGCACAACCGGGAGGAGCTTTTAAGCTAAATAAATTCTATAAAGAGTTGGCTTTGGCATATGGATTGGGCTTGCGACTCGACTTTAATTTCTTTGTTCTTCGATTAGATTTAGGAATGAAAGCCTACGACCCATCAGTCATCAATAAAAGTAAGTGGGTAATATCATATCAAAACTTCAAACGTGATGCCGCATTACATTTTGCGGTAGGATATCCTTTCTAAAAATAGAGATTACAAGCAAAAGAGAGATTATGTAAACACAAAATTAATGTTAGGGTATGAAATATCTTAACAGGAGAAGTGTGTCAAAAAGCATGAAAAAACTTAAATAGTATAACAAAATGTTTGTGTAATCTTAATCTCTATTACCATTTTTATCATAAAAAATAACAAAAACTATAATTTTTATCAATTTTTATTTGCATTAATAAGTAAAAGAGGGTAATTTCGCATTCTATTATACAAAACAGTATAAAAGTATTAAAATGCGTAGAGAAGGTATCTTAGTACTTCTCTTCAAAAAAAATAGAAATATGGCAAATAAATTACGTAGCGCACAAAGTACCGAGGGACGAAGAATGGCGGGAGCAAGAGCTTTATGGAGAGCTAACGGAATGAAAGAGGAGCAAATAGGAAAACCTATAATTGCAGTAGTAAATTCATTCACCCAATTTGTACCCGGTCACGTTCATTTGCACGAAATAGGACAAAAAGTAAAAGAAGAGATAGAAAAATTAGGTTGCTTTGCAGCTGAATTCAATACAATAGCCATTGACGATGGAATAGCAATGGGACACGACGGAATGTTGTACTCGTTGCCATCAAGAGATTTAATAGCCGACAGTGTTGAGTATATGGTCAATGCACACAAGGCTGATGCAATGGTATGTATAAGCAACTGCGACAAGATAACTCCGGGTATGCTGATGGCGGCAATGCGATTGAATATTCCTGCAATATTTGTATCGGGAGGACCAATGGAGGCAGGAAATCTTCGAGGCAGAGCATTGGATCTAATTGATGTTATGATTGAGGGAGCAGATGCAAGTGTGACAGATGAACAAGTTGCGGAGGTAGAGCGAGTAGCATGTCCCTCTTGTGGCTCATGTTCAGGAATGTTTACTGCAAACTCAATGAACAGCCTTAACGAAGCCATAGGTATGGCTTTGCCGGGAAACGGAACAATTGTAGCAACACATAAAAACAGAGAAAATCTCTTTGTAAAAGCGGCGGCACAAATCGTAGAGAATTGTCGTAAGTACTATGAGGAGGGTGATGAGTCTGTGCTTCCCCGTTCAATAGCAACTCGTTCAGCATTCTTGAATGCAATGACATTGGATATAGCAATGGGAGGTTCAACAAACACAGTGTTACACCTTTTGGCAATAGCAGGAGAGGCAGGAGTAGAATTCACAATGGATGATATAGATGCCTTGTCTCGTAAGTCGCCGGTATTATGTAAGGTAGCACCAAACTCGCATTTCCATATGCAAGATGTAAATCGTGCAGGAGGAATCATCTCTATAATGAGTTTGTTGGCAAAACAAGGCTTGATAGATACAGAAGTAAAACGAGTAGATGGATTGACTTTGGGCGAAGCAATAGCAAACTATGCCATTGATGGAGAAAACTTCTCGGAAGAGGCAGCCGATTTGTGGAAGAGTGCGCCATGTAATAAATTCAATCTTAAATTAGGCTCTCAATCAAGCATGTATAAAGAGCTTGATACAGATCGTAGCGAAGGTTGTATCAGAGATTTCGAACATGCGTATGTTAAAGATGGCGGCTTGGCTGTGTTAAAAGGAAATATAGCACAAGACGGATGTGTGGTAAAAACAGCAGGAGTTGATGAGAGTATATTCTGTTTTACGGGAACAGCAAAAGTGTTTGAATCACAAGAGGATGCATGTGAAGGAATATTGGGAGAAAAAGTACAGGCAGGAGATGTGGTTGTTATCACTCACGAAGGACCCAAAGGAGGTCCCGGAATGCAAGAGATGCTATATCCCACATCATATATAAAATCACGTCACTTAGGAAAAGAGTGTGCTTTGCTTACTGACGGACGATTCTCGGGAGGAACATCAGGCTTGTCAATTGGTCACGTATCGCCCGAAGCAGCATCTGGAGGAAACATAGGTCTTTTGAAAGATGGCGATATTATAGAGATTAATATTCCTGCGCGCACAATAAACGTGCGTTTAACAGACGAAGAACTTAATGAGCGAAGAGAAGAGGAGTTGAAACGCGGAAAAGATGCATTTACACCTAAAACTCGTAACAGAGTAATATCTAAGGCTTTAAAAGTTTATGCTTCAATGGTAAGTTCTGCCGATAAAGGAGCATTTCGTATTATAGAATAATTAATTATCTTTGTTGTCAAGAAAACAACAATAAATTTTACCATTCAATTATGGCAAAAGAGAAACTAACCGGCTCAGAAATATTGATAAAAAGTCTTCTCGCAGAGGGCGTTGATACAGTATTTGGATATCCGGGAGGAGCAATAACTCCGGTATTTGACTGTATGTATGATTATCAAGATGAGTTAAAACATATATTGGTTCGTCACGAACAAGGAGCAACGCATGCCGCTCAAGGATATGCCCGAGTATCAGGCAAAACAGGAGTGGTAATCGTTACTTCAGGTCCGGGAGCAACAAATACAATTACAGGAATTGCAGATGCAATGATGGATAGCACACCAATGGTGGTGATAGCAGGACAGATGCCTTCATCGATGTTGGGAACAGATGCTTTCCAAGAGACTGACGTCGTTGGTATAACACTTCCTATAACAAAATGGAGTTATCAAATACGTCGTGCCGAAGATGTTGCATGGGCAGTTGCAAGAGCATTTTATATTGCCTCAACAGGTCGTCCCGGTCCTGTAATGCTCGACTTTGCGAAAAATGCACAAACCGAGGTGGCAGAATTTGAATACAAGAAATGTAACTATATTCGTAGCTACAACCCATATCCAAACATAAATGAGGAGAGTGTAAGAAAAGCAGCAGAGATGATTAATGCAGCCAAGAAACCTCTGTTGTTGGTTGGACAAGGAGTAACATTGGGTGGAGCAGAGCAAGAGATAATTGAATTGATGGAGAAGGCAGATATACCTGCAGCCACAACACTATTGGGATTATCATCAATCCCTTCATCTCACCCCTTGAACATGGGAATGTTGGGAATGCATGGAAACGTGGCGCCCAATGTAATGACAAACGAATGTGATTTGTTGATAGCTGTTGGAATGCGTTTCGACGACCGAGTAACAGCAGTACTCGACAGTTATGCAAAACAGGCTAAAAAGATACACTTTGATATAGACCCATCGGAGTTCAATAAAAATGTGGCAGTAGATTTGTCTGTTTTAGGAAATTCAAAAGAGAGTATTGCCGCAGTAACAGCTCTTGTAGAGAAACGAGAGAATAAAGAGTGGTTGCAAATGTTCGATAGACCTAAGGCAGAGGAGAAATCAAAAGTTATTGATGTTGAGGTGGCTCCTGAGAGTGGACCATTAAAGATGGGAGAGGTTGTAAGTCGCGTCTCAAAATATACAAATGACAATGCAGTAGTTGTAACCGACGTAGGTCAAAACCAAATGATGGGAGTTCGCTACTCAAAATATTCTCAACCACGAAGTGTCATAACTTCGGGAGGATTAGGAACCATGGGATTTGGATTACCTGCTGCAGTAGGAGCAAAATTTGGCGCACCTGCGCGTACGGTATGTCTATTTGTGGGAGACGGAGGTTTGCAAATGACTCTGCAAGAGTTGGGAACAATCAAAGCTTATGGAGTGAATGTGAAGATAATATTGCTTACCAACACAGTGTTGGGTATGGTGCGTCAGTGGCAAGAGTTGTTCTTCGAAAAGAGATTCTCGGAGACAAATCTTTCAAACCCAGACTTTGTTGCATTGGCGGCAGCTTATGGTATAAAAGGTCGCAGAATAGAAAAACGCGAAGAGTTGGACGAAGCAATAGAGGAGATGTTGCAACACGATGGCTCATACTTGCTTGAGGCAGTAGTTGCAAAAGAGGAGATGGTCTTTCCAATGACTCCAACAGGAAAGAGTGTAAACTATGTAATGTTAAACCGCGACGAAATATATAAATTGTAATGGAAAAGCTATATACCATAACAGCGCTATCTGAAAATGAGGTAGGTCTGTTGAACCAGATATCAATTATCTTTACTCGTCGCAAACTCAATATCGAGTCTCTATCAGTGTCGGCATCTGCCATAAACGGAGTACACAAATTTGTGATAACAACCGTATGTGACGAGGCTATGGCAATAAAGGTTGTAAATCAGATAGAGAAGAGAATTGATGTTATTCGAGCTTTCTACTATGCCGAGGAGGATATCGTATATCAAGAGGTTGCCCTATATAAGGTTTCAACACCGGCATTATTGGAAGCAGGCGACTTGGAGCGTTTGGTTAGAAAATACAATGCTCGTATTTTGGAAATGCATCCCGTATATACCATCATAGAGAAGACAGGACACACAGAAGAGACACAATCTCTCTTCCAAGACCTTGATAAGTATGGAGTATTGCAATTTGTAAAATCGGGACGAGTATCTATCACGAAATCAACCATAGAGCATGTTGATAAGTATTTGGAGTCTCAAGAGCAACGTCGAATAGAGTTAGAGGAGAAATAGAATGAGTTCGTTGCCAACACAATATGCAAAAACATACAACATTGTAGCCTCAGACTGTAATGCACAGAGAGAAGTTACATTACCATTTCTTGCAAATAAAATATTGGATGTGGCAACAGAGCATGCCGATATATTAGGGATAGGCTATGCAGATATAACCCCCAAGAATCAGGCGTGGGTATTGGCTCGTTTGGCAATAGAGATGGAGCGTTATCCTGCACCATACGAAACGTTAAGAATTGAAACGTGGATTGAAGATTTTAACAAACACTTTTCGGAGCGAAATTTTTGTATGCTCGATGCCGAAGGTAATATATACGGATATGCACGTTCGGTTTGGTTTGTTATTGATTTGACAACCCGCAAATCGCTTGATATAAGTTCGTTCTCTCGTTTACAAGAGAGTATCTCGGATAGAGTGTGTCCCATGACACGAATAGGAAAAGTAAAACCTATACTTTCGGGCGAAGGATTTACTCATAAAGTAAAAGCGGGAGATATTGATTATAACAGACATTTTAACAGCGGGAAGCAGATAGAACATATAGTAAACCTCATACCAATGTATGATTTGGATACGAAGTATATAAATCGTTTTGAGATAAGCTATATGAACGAAGCTCACTTTAATCAAGAGCTCTCATTGCAACGATTTGAAGAGGCTCCAGATAATTATGCAGCGGAGATGAAACCGGTTGACGGAGGAGCTGCAATATGTAGATGTAGAATGATTTTAAAAAACAGATAAATAAAAAATTAACCTAATAAACAATTAAAATTATGGCAATAATGAATTTTGGCGGAGTTGAAGAGAATGTAGTAACCCGCGAAGAATTTCCTTTGGAAAAAGCAAGAGAAGTATTAAAAAATGAAACAATAGCAGTTATCGGTTACGGAGTACAAGGACCCGGACAAAGTCTTAACCTTCGCGATAACGGATTCAACGTAATCGTTGGTCAACGTAAAGATTCAAAAACTTGGGACAAAGCAGTAGCTGACGGATGGGTTCCGGGAGAGACTCTATTTGATATCAAAGAGGCATGCGAGCGCGCAACAATTATTCAATACCTATTGTCTGATGCAGCACAAATCGAAGTATGGCCTACAGTAAAAGAGGCTCTTACTCCAGGTAAAGCATTGTATTTCTCTCACGGATTTGCAGTAACTTACAAAGAGCGTACAGGAATTGTTCCTCCAGCAGATGTAGATGTAATCTTGGTAGCGCCTAAAGGTTCAGGAACAAGCTTGCGTCGTATGTTCTTGCAAGGACGTGGACTAAACTCAAGTTTTGCTATCTTCCAAGATGCAACAGGACGTGCAAAAGAGCGTGTAATCGCATTAGGAATCGGAGTAGGTTCAGGATACTTGTTCGAGACAGATTTCAAACGTGAGGTGTACTCAGACCTAACAGGAGAGCGTGGAACTCTAATGGGAGCAATTCAAGGAATTTTTGCAGCACAATACGAGGTATTGCGTGCAAACGGACACACTCCATCAGAGGCATTCAACGAAACAGTAGAGGAGTTGACACAATCACTTATGCCACTTGTAGCAGAGAACGGAATGGACTGGATGTATGCTAACTGTTCAACAACAGCACAACGTGGAGCATTGGATTGGTGGAAAAAATTCCGCGATGCATCTAAACCTGTATTCGAGGAGTTGTACAGCGAGGTAGCTAAAGGAAATGAGGCTCAACGTTCAATCGACACAAACAGCCAACCAAACTACCGCGATGGATTGAACAAAGAGTTGGAAGAGTTGCGTAACAGCGAAATGTGGCAAGCAGGAGTAGTTGTACGTAAACTACGTCCCGAAAACAACTAATAAACGGTTTTAAATCATACATAAAACTCGACAGAAGGATAGCATTTTTATGTTGTCCTTTTGTCGCGTTAAAAAAAATTATATTAAAACTCACTGTTTTTGCTGTTTAAAACAGGAAAAAATAAAAGAACAGAAAACTTTTTTAGATAGAGATACACTAAACAAATGTATCAAAAGCACGGCGAAAGAGTATGCCGGACCTAACAACGAAAAAAATAATTGATAATAAAAATTATTGTCAATACAATATATATGAGTGTCATGACGTTATAATGTTATGACATTATAAACACAATTTTTGAAATAAAAATAAAAACATCAATATGAGAAAGGGAATATTATTACTATCAATGTTACTTATGTTAATCTCTCTTCCTGTAATGGCTCAATCAACCATGAGAGATTATGAGGTTATGGAGTACGTAAAGAGAGCAACAGAACAAGGAGTTTCTCAACAGCAGATAGTTGCAGATTTGATGTCAATGGGAGTGACACCTGAGCAACTTAAAAGAATTAAAGCTAATGCAGAAATATCTAATGGCAATGTAGATTCTGGTGCTACTGCTATTGAAAAGAATAGAATGAGAGACTATAATGATGAAGTTTCTCAAATAGAAGAAAATGTTGTAGAAGCAGAAGATATGTTGATGGGTGAAGATCTTTTAGAAAAAGGAGGTGTTCAAATATTCGGTCGTAGTATCTTCAAATCGCGTAAATTAAATTTTGCGCCAAGTCAAAATATAGCAACTCCCGAAAATTATAAATTGGGCCCTGGAGATGAGGTAATAATAGATATCTGGGGAGCAAGCCAAAGTAATATTATTGAGACAATCTCTCCTGATGGATATATTGTTGTAAGAGACTTAGGCCTTGTCTATTTGAATGGAAAAACCATTAAAGAAGCTAAGACTTACTTAAAAGAACAATTGAATAAAATATATTCAGGAATATCTGACGATGAATCTTCACGCATAAGTGTGTCGTTAGGAAGAATCAGAACAATACAGGTAAATGTAATGGGAGAAGTTTCTGTTCCCGGAACATTCTCGTTATCTTCACTATCTTCGGTATTTCATGCAATATATAGTGCAGGAGGAACAACCGAAAGAGGAAGCTTGAGAAATATACAGTTGGTGCGTAATGGAAAAACAACAACAACTGTCGACCTATATGAGTTTATCTTAAAAGGGAAAGATTTAGGCGATTTGAGACTTCAAGAAGGAGATGTTATCATTGTGCCAACATACGAAACCCTTGTAGCAATTGAGGGAAATGTGAAACGCCCAATGTGCTATGAGATGAAAAAGGGAGAGACTCTTTCTGATTTGATTACATTCTCTGGTGATTTCTTGCCTGAAGCATATAAAAACAATGTTAAAATTGTACGTAAGAGTGATAAAGAGTATGAGATATGTACAGTAGATAAAGAAGAGTATGATGCTTTCTCATTAGTTGATGGAGACAAGATTGAGGTAGGAGTAATATTAGATAAATATAAAAACAAATTGGAGATAAAAGGAGCAGTATATCGTCCAGGAGTATATCAATTTAGCGAGAAAATCAAAACTGTAAAAGATTTGATTGAAAAAGCAGATGGTGTAATGGGTGATGCCTTTTTGTCAAGAGCCGTAATGCATCGCGAGCATGATGATTTAACATTAGAGGTAATTCCTATTGATGTAAAAGGAATTTTGAATGGAACAGTAGCAGATATACCTCTTAAAAAAGGAGATGTGTTGTATATACCAAGTATTCACGATATTCAAGAATTAGGAATAATATCGGTATTTGGAGAGGTAGCTCGTCCGGGAGATTTCCCATTTGCTAAAAATACAACCATAGAGGATATTATAATTCAGGCAGGAGGTTTGAACGAGTCTGCATCTGTTGTAAGAGTTGACGTGTCTCGAAGAATAAAAGATAACAAAGGAACAGTTGCGACACAAGAGACAGGAGAGCTATTTTCATTCTCTCTTAAAGAGGGATTTGTAATTGACGGAACACCAGGATTTGTATTGCAACCCTACGACCAAGTTTTTGTTCGTAAGAGTCCTTCGTATAAAAGACAAGTAAACGTTCAAATAAAAGGAGAGATACTTTATGAAGGAACATATGCATTGACTCACCGTAACGAACGCTTAAGCGACCTTGTTAAAAAAGCAGGAGGAACAATAGATGGAGCATATGTAAGAGGTGCAAGATTAATTCGTAAAATAAATGATGACGAAAGAGTGAAGATGCAAAAGACTCTTGATATGTTAAGAACAAATTCTGATTCACTTAACGTTAATCATTTAGAGTTGGGTAGTGTTTATTATGTAGGAATTGATTTGGAGAAGGCTCTTGAGAATCCCGGAACAGATGTTGATCTTGTATTAAGAGAGGGAGATATCTTGGATATCCCTGAATTCAATAATACAGTCCGAATAAGTGGAGCAGTTCTATATCCAAATACCGTTGTATATAACAATTCTAAAAAAACATCTTACTATGTGGAGCAATCGGGAGGTTATGCACCAAGAGCTAAAAAGAGAGGCACATACGTTTTGTATATGAACGGACATATTGCAAAAACAAAGAAACATAGCAAGAAAGTAATAGAGCCCGGATGTGAGGTAATTGTTCCAAACAGAGGCGAGTCTAAGTTCAAAATTGAGAATATAATGGCATTTGCAACATCTGCAGCATCATTGGCAACAATGGTTGCAACAATTGCGAATATTGCGAAGTAATAAGTTGTTAGTTGTTAGTTGAGGATTTTTAGCTCGTTGAACTCACTAAAGTTAACTGTCTTAATAACCTAAAAACATTATATATTAATGACTTTATAAATAAATTAGCTCTTGCATGGTAATAAAAAAAGTATTATCTTTGCACCGCTAAAAAATATAATAACCCTTTAAAAAATTAATTCAAATGGCAACAAAAATCAGATTGCAACGTCACGGACGCAAAGACGCTCCATTTTATCACATTGTAATCGCCGATAGCAGGGCACCACGTGATGGTAAGTTTATTGAAAGGATAGGTTCATATAATCCGAACACTAATCCTGCTACAATAAATTTGAACTTCGACAGGGCTTTATATTGGCTACAAACAGGTGCACAACCAACAGACACAACTCGTAACATCCTTTCTTCACAAGGAGTGCTTATGAAAAAACACCTTCTTGGTGGTGTGGCTAAAGGTGCATTCACAGCAGAAGAGGCAGAGAAACGTTTCGAGGCTTGGGTAGCTAACAAACAAAAAGGTGTTGAGGCAATCAAAGCTCAATTATCTGCAGCAAAAGTTGAAGACGTAAAAAAACGTCTTGAGGCTGAGAAAGCTGTAAACGCAGCAAAAGCAGAAGAGGTATCTAAAAAACGTGCAGAGAAAGCAGCAGAATTGGCAGCAGCAGCTGCTGAGGCAGCAGCAGAAGAGGCTCCTGCAACTGAGGAGGCTCCTGCAGCAGAGTAATAAATATCTCACAAAATTACAAAAGGACAATCACTTGCGAGTGGTTGTCCTTTTTTTATTAAAGCCCAAAGTTGCTATAAATTAAAAAAAATGGTATCTTCGCATAGATAAAAATATTTTTAAACAGCTTCTAAAAATTAAACATTATATATTATGATTCTAAAAGAAGGAAAAGCAGTTGGCTTGGCATGTGACCATGCAGGATTTGAAGCAAAAGAGCTAATAAAATCACTATTGACAGAGATGGGAGTTGAGGTGAAAGATTTTGGATGCTACTCAACAGATAGTGTTGACTATCCCGATTTTGCACACCCATTAGCTTCGGCAGTTGAGAGTGGAGAGTGTTATCCCGGTTTTGCAGTTTGTGGAAGTGGAAACGGAATAAATATGACACTTAACAAACATCAAGGAGTACGTTCAGCTTTGTGTTGGACAGAGGAGATTGCTTCTCTTGCACGTCAGCATAACGATGCTAATGTTTGTGTAATGCCCGGAAGATTTATACCTGAAGAGACGGTGAAGGCAATAGCAAAAATCTTCTTGGAAACAGAGTATGAGGGAGGACGTCACCAACGTCGTATCGATAAAATTCCATTGTAAGATTTTTTATTATTGCTGTCCGATAAAAATCAAAAAGAGAAATAAAGACGTATTTGAATCAGAGTAATATTAAAAAATTAATCGCACCATTATAAAACAGAGTGAAAGCCCTGAAGTTTGCAGAAATAGGGCGAGGACTGTTTGAGCGTA
>JAFYRT010000055.1 GCA_017546805.1 Muribaculaceae bacterium
AAAATTATAAGTTTCTGACTAATGTGTCTATCATATTGATTTCTAATAATAGTACAAGCCCTACTTAATAAGAACATTCGTAATGTATTAATTGACAATCAAATATATTTATTGTATATTTTTTTACCGGACACCAATAATTTGTAATATATATTCTAATAACTCAATCTTGCGAGATAGTCGTAGTGCTCTCCATTTATGCACTTCTCGCATTTAAAACCATATTTTTCGGCATACATCGATAGTGTGTCAAAGTCGATATAGAGCCAATCGAACTCCTCGCCTTTTATGCTGCGATATTGCATAGTGTAGTCAATCTCTCCGTAATATCCGCCGTTGAGGTTGATGTCAAAGCTTCCGTCTTCGTTCTCAAATACATATCTGATGTCTGATGAGTCGAGTAGCACTTGTCCTCCATCGGCAAGCAAATCTTTAATGCGTGCAAAAAAATTGGGGAGGTTCTCTACTTTGCCAACTATGCCAATGCCGTTCATTGCCATTAGTATTGTATCGAACTTTTCGTTAAATGTTTGGTCAAAGAAGTTTATAACTCTTGCGTCCACTCCACGTTCTCTCATTACCTCAACCGAGAGCTCCGAAATGTCTATTGCCGTAACCTCCATTCCGCGCTTCATAAGTTCTAAAGAGTGGCATCCCGAGCCTGCACCCACATCCAAAACTCTGCCACGAGACAAATCTAAAGCCATTTGCTCGGGCATAGGCATTTCGTCCAATTTTCTGAATAGGGTTTTTACAGGTATCTCATCTTCGTAGAATTGCGAAGAGAATACTCTTAATTTGGCAGCTTTACCCTTTTTGTAATACTCCGAAATTGCGTGACCCATGGGGTCTTTATCGTTTTTTGTAATGCTTTTCATTTTTAGCTTTGTTATGAGATTTTCTTTGGCATTTAATACCAAAGGTACAAATTTTTTATTAGTAATTAGAATTTATAACGAGTAAATGCGAATTAGTAATATTTATTAGCTAAAAACTAATATATAACAACTGAAAACTAAAAAATTATTTTTAACTTTGTGAAGTTGTAGTTTATAGTTTTTAGTCGTCTGTTAACGTTGCCCCATTGGGGTAGTTGTTAGTTTTTAGATATACAAAAACTATTACTTTAGGATAAATAAGTAGAGGCACAGCATTGCTGTGTCCGTCAATAATAAGATATTATGAACAAAATTGTAGAAAAAGAGTATTTCTCGGAGAACGTTGTTAAATTGGTGATTGAAGCTCCGCTTATTGCCAAATCGAGAAAAGCAGGACACTTTGTTATTGTCAGAGCATGTGAAAAGGGAGAGCGTATTCCTTTGACTATTGCTGAGGCTGATGTTGAAAAAGGAACTATTACGTTGGTTATTCAAGCAGTTGGAAAATCAACTAAAAAGATATGTGCGCTTAACGTAGGCGACTATTTGTGTGATGTTGTTGGGCCGTTGGGGCAAGCTACTCACATCGAAAAAGTAGGTACTGTTCTATGTTGTGGTGGAGGTGTAGGTGTTGCTCCTCTTTTGCCTATAGTACAGGCTCTGAAAGAGGCAGGAAACCGAGTTGTGGTTATTTTGGCTGCACGTACCAAAGATTTGATTATTCTTGAGGAGCAGATGCGAGCTTCGGCCGACGAGGTTATTATTATGACCGACGATGGTTCGTATGGTAAACAAGGTTTGGTTACAAACGGTGCAGAGGAGGTTATCCAACGCGAAAAGGTTGATATGTGTGTAACCATTGGCCCTGCCATCATGATGAAGTTTGTGTCGTTGTTGACTAAAAAATATGAGATACCCACAGTGGTTTCGCTAAACACAATCATGGTTGACGGAACAGGTATGTGTGGTGCATGTCGTATTACTGTTGGTGGCAAAACAAAATTCGTTTGTGTTGATGGACCCGAGTTTGATGCTCATCAAGTTGACTTTGATGAGATGTTGATGAGACTATCTTCGTATAAAGAGGTTGAATAAAACAGATTGGCTTTAATATTATGAGCAAAGAAGAGATTGCAGCCCAACGTGCCGCAGAATGGCGTGAGGCTTTGCGTAAAGAGAAAAAAAATAAAGATAGAATAGAAATTGAGCGTGTTCGAATGACCGAACTTGCTCCCGAGTATCGTATTACAAACAACGAAGAGGTTAACTGCGGTTTGACTATGGAGCAGGCTCAACTTGAGGCTTCGCGTTGTTTGGATTGTCCCGATCCTCAATGTATGCAAGGTTGCCCCGTAAGTATTTTTATCCCCACATTCATTAAAAACATTGAGCGTGGAGAGTTTTTGGAGGCTGCCAAGACTTTGAAAATGACAAGTGCTTTGCCCGCTGTTTGTGGTCGTGTGTGTCCACAAGAGAAACAATGCGAGTCGAAGTGTTTCTATAAACTTAAATTGGGTAAAGAGCCTGTTGCGATAGGTTATTTGGAGCGTTTCGCTGCCGATTACGAGCGCGAAAGCGGAAAGATGGCTTTGCCCGAAACAAAAGAGAAGAACGGTATTAAGATTGCCGTTGTTGGTTCAGGTCCTGCAGGTTTGTCGTTTGCAGGCGAGATGGCTAAACTTGGCTACTCGGTAACTGTGTTTGAGGCATTGCACGAAATTGGCGGAGTATTGAAATATGGTATCCCCGAGTTCCGTTTGCCCAACAACATTGTTGATGTTGAGATAAACAACCTTCGTGCTTTGGGCGTTGAGTTTATTGCCGATTGCATTGTTGGTAAGACCATATCTTACGATGATATGCACGAAATGGGATTCCGTGGAATATTTGTTGCAAGTGGAGCAGGATTACCCCGCTTTATGAACATCCCCGGAGAGAACCTTATCGGTGTTATGTCGAGCAACGAGTATCTTACTCGCGTAAACCTTATGGGTGCTGCTTGTGACGATTGCGATACTCCTGTTATCAAAGGAAAACGTGTTGCTGTTATTGGTGGTGGTAACACTGCCATGGACTCTGTTCGTACAGCTCGTCGTGTTGGCGCAGAGCGTGCAATGATTATATATCGTCGTGGAGAGGATGAAATGCCTGCTCGTAGAGAGGAGATTCATCATGCTAAACAAGAGGGTGTCGAGTTCTTGACTCTACACAATCCAATAGAGTATCTTGGCGATGAGAAGGGTAGAGTTACTGCCGTTCGTTTGCAAAAGATGCAACTTGGCGAGGCAGATGCTTCGGGACGTCGTTCTCCCGAACCTATACCCGGTGCAATCGAGACAATCGAGGTTGACGAGGTTATAGTAAGTGTAGGAGTATCGCCCAACCCATTGATTCCAAATGCGATCAAAGGTTTGGAGATTAGCCGTAAAGGTACAATAGTTGTAAACGAGGAGACTATGCGCTCTGATCTTAACGACCTTTATGCAGGTGGCGATATTGTTCGTGGAGGTGCTACTGTTATCCTTGCAATGGGAGATGGACGTCGTGCTGCAAAAGCCATGGACGAGGCTATTTTGAATAACCAATTATAATAATATTATACACTAACCTGATATATGACGCCTGAGTGGTTATCGCGCAGTGAGTTATTACTTGGAGAGGAGGGCTTGCAGAGCCTATCCTCTTCACATCTTTTGGTTGTGGGGCTTGGAGGTGTTGGCGCGTATGCTGCCGAACTTGCAGCTCGCGCGGGGGTGGGCGAGATGACCATTATTGATGGCGATACGGTTGGTGCTACAAATTTGAACAGACAGCTACCTGCCACCACAAAGACTTTGGGAGAGAGTAAGGCAGAGGTTATGAAGCAACGTATTATGGATATTAATCCCGCAATTAAACTTCATGCCGAGCATAGATTTCTTTCTCACGAGGAGATTAAGCCTTTTATTGAGCAGGGTGGTTTTTCGTTTGTGATAGATGCCATTGATACTATCCCCTCAAAAACGGCTCTTATTGTTGCCTGCGTGGAGTGTGGTGTAGGTTTGATATCATCGATGGGAGCAGGTGGCAGATTGGATGTTTCGGCTGTGAAATATGCCGATATATCTAAAACCGAGAACTGCTCGTTGGCGCGCATAATCAGAAAGAATTTGCGTGAGCGAGGTATTAAGAGTGGTGTAATGACGGTTTTCTCAACCGAATCGGTTGTTCCAAACTCTGTTATTGCAACCAACGAACGTGATAAACGTTTTACCGTTGGTACGATCTCATATATACCTGCTGTGTTCGGCTGTTATCTGGCATCTTATGCCATAAGAAAATTATCGGGAATATGTTAAAAGCGGAAAATATACGTAAGACGTTCGACTCACTTCAAGTGCTTAAAGGTGTTGATGTTGAGATTGCCAAAGGCGAAATTGTTGCCATTGCAGGTAAAAGCGGTGCCGGCAAAACAACTCTATTGCAAATATTGGGTACGCTTGATGCTCCTGATGAGGGTCGCATAGTTATTAACGATATTGAGGTGTCGGCTCTTAAAGGCGATGCACTTGCTGCTTTCCGTAATCGTCATATTGGTTTTGTGTTTCAGTTTCATCAACTTTTGCCCGAGTTCACAGCTTTGGAAAATGTTATGTTACCTGCTTTGATAGGTAAAACTGCACATTCAAAGGCAGAGGCAAGAGCAAAGGAGTTGCTCGACTTCTTGAATTTGAGCGAAAGGTTGAAGCATAAACCTGCACAACTTTCGGGAGGAGAGAAACAACGTGTGGCTGTGGCCAGAGCCTTGATAAACAACCCCGATATAGTTTTTGCCGATGAACCTTCGGGTAGCTTGGATACGGTTCAGAAAGAGGAGCTACATTCGCTATTTTTTAAACTGCGAAGCCAAATGGGACAGACATTTGTTATTGTAACTCACGATATGGCTTTTGCTCGCAGTACCGACAGAGTTATTTATATGAAAGACGGAGTGGTGGATGAATCTTCGTCGATATTACTTTAGAATAAACAATTAAGATAGATATAAAATTATGGAAGATAATAAAAAGAAAGGTTTGGAGATTGAACTTTCTCCCGAAGTTGCAGAAGGAGTGTACTCTAATCTTGCAATAATAGCACACTCTTCATCAGAGTTTATAATTGATTTTGCTCGTATTATGCCTGGAGTGAATAAGGCTAATGTTAAGTCAAGAATTATTCTTACACCTGAGCATGCAAAACGTTTGTTATTTGCTTTGCAAGAGAACGTTGCTCGCTTCGAAGGACAAAACGGTAAAATAGCTTTGAACGGTCAAGGAGGAACTGCCACTCCGTTTGCGAACTAATATAAAAACATTAAAAAATAAAGGATATGAATCAACCATTGGTTATATATAACACAGTATCTCGCAAAAAAGAGGTATTTAAATCGATTACTGAAGGTAAAGCAGGAATGTATGTTTGCGGTCCTACGGTATATGGCGACGGACACTTGGGACATGCTCGTCCTGCAATAACTTTCGACCTTTTGTTCCGCTATCTTCAACATATTGGTTACAAGGTTCGTTATGTTCGCAACATTACTGACGTAGGCCATCTTGAACATGATGCTGATGAGGGCGAGGATAAAATTGCTAAAAAGGCTCGTCTTGATGCTCTTGAGCCTATGGAGGTTGTGCAATACTACCTTAACCGTTACCACAAAGCAATGGAGCGTTTGAATGTATTGCCACCAAGCATCGAACCTCACGCGTCGGGTCACATTATAGAGCAAATAGAGTATATCAAAAAGATTCTTGAGGCAGGATTTGCTTATGAGAGTCAAGGTTCTGTATACTTCGATGTTGAAAAATACAGTAAAAGCTACCACTATGGTAAATTGTCGGGTCGTAACATTGATGAACTTTTAAATACTACTCGTCAGTTGGACGGACAAAGCGAGAAACGTAATCCGGTAGACTTCGCTTTGTGGAAAAAAGCTTCGCCCGAGCATATTATGCGTTGGCCTTCGCCTTGGAGCGACGGTTTCCCAGGTTGGCACTTGGAGTGTTCGGTTATGGGTACAAAATATTTGGGTGAGGAGTTTGATATTCACGGAGGGGGTATGGACTTGATGTTCCCTCACCATGAGTGCGAAATTGCTCAATCTGTTGCAGCACAAGGTAAAGAGTGCGTACACTATTGGATGCACAACAACATGATTACTATCAATGGTCAAAAAATGGGTAAATCGTTGGGTAACTTTATTACTCTCGATCAATTCTTTACAGGAACTCACGACTTGTTGAGTCAGCCATTCTCACCTATGACAATTCGTTTCTTTATTCTTCAAGCTCACTATCGCAGTACTCTCGATTTCAGTAGCGATGCTTTGGTTGCTGCAGAAAAGGCTTATCAACGTTTGTGTCAAGGTTGGGAGAGCCTTTCAAAGATTACTCCTGCCACTGAAACCACTTGCGAGGTTAAAGATTTGCGTGCTAAATGTTATGAGGCAATGAACGATGACCTATCGTCACCTATCGTAATATCTCACCTATTTGATGCAGTTCGTCAAATCAATACGATTTTGGCAGGCGGAGCAACAATTACTGCTGAGGATTTGGAGGAGTTGAAAGATACATTCAAAACATTTATGTTTGATGTGTTGGGTCTTGTTGTTGAAGGAGCAGATTCATCGTCAGAGGGTAACGAGGCCTACAAAGAGGCTGTTGATTTGATTATGGAATTACGCAAAGAGGCAAAAGCTCGCAAAGATTGGGCTACTGCCGATTTCATCCGTAACCGCTTGGCAGAAATTGGCTTTGAGGTTAAAGATACCAAAGAGGGCGTTGAGTGGAAATTGAACAAGTAATTTTAAACTATTTTGGGAAACAATAGTCTTAACAAATAAGACAACAGAATTGTTCACTAAACAAGGAGAAAATTATGAAAAAATTATTTTTTGCCATTGCATTTGTGGCTATATCATTAGGCTTGGCTTCGGCTCAAGAGAAAAATGAAGCTTTTATCGATATTACAGGCTCGGCTAAAGTTAAAGTTATTCCCGATAGAGCAGAGATTGAAATTACTCTTCGCGAAGCCGATTTGAAAGGTAAATACTCGCTAAACGAGTGGGAGAACAAACTTGCCCTTGCCCTTACAGGTGCAGGTGTGGATGCAAAGAAACAGTTGTCGCTGTATCGTCAATATGTAGCTCCTGCCAAACGCAAAACCATAAACCAATACAAGACCTTTAAATTGGAGGTTTATACTGCAGAGGAGGCTCAAAACGTTATGGACGAGCTTGTGAAAAATGAGATTTCGGGTGGCCGTTTGACAAAAGTGTGGCTATCTTCTCGCGATGCAGTTGCCGACAGCCTTAAAGTTGAGGCTATAAAGATGGCAAAACACGATGCTACGGTTTTGGCTGAGGCAATAGGACAAAGCGTAGGAAGTGCTACTCGCATAACCTACTATCCATCTCGTCCTGCAGTTGTATATCGTAACGTAATGCTAAAGTCGGCAGGTGCTGAAACTATGGCTCTTACCGCTGATGCAGCTCCTGCTCTACCTCAAATAGATTTTGAAGAGATAGAGATTGAGGAGAATGTAACGGTACAATTTATTCTTAATCCTGAAAAGAGATAATTTTTTAAATTAAAACATATATGAGAAGAGTGCTTATTGCATTTGTTGCAACAGTTGTTTGTGTGATACAAGCTTTTGGCGTTCCTGCCGAGCGAGTTGAAAAGATAGTTGAGCAGGCAGATGGCTCTCTTCTTAATATAGTTTTGAATGGAGATGAGAACTTTGCTTACTTCACCACAACGGATGGAGTACCTGTTGTTGAGAACAACGGCACATACTATTTGGCAGAGTGGGGTGCAGATGGTTTGATTGCTTCAGATATTGTGGCTCATAATGCAGTGGAAAGAGGTGATGAGGAGCAAAGTTTTATATCTGGAAACAGAACATCAGTTCGTAACCAAATAGCTTCAGCTTGGGGCGAGAGGTTGCAAAAGGCAAATATGTTGCACAGTGCGAAACTTGCCCAAAGGGCAGACGAAAACTCATCTAAAAAGCAACTTAAGGCCTCTGCTGTTACTCGTAAGGCTTTGGTTATTCTTGTAAACTTCAAAGATCAATCTTTTAAGTCAACAAGTACTCAATCGGAGATTTCTGCAATGATGAACGAGCAGGGATACAGCAAAAATGGACATATAGGCAGTGTGCATGACTATTTCTACGACCAATCTTATGGGGCATTGAACCTTCAGTTGGATGTTGTGGGTCCTGTAACCTTGAGTCAGAATATGTCGTACTACGGTGCTGTTAGTGGTTCGAAACGAGATGTTCGTGCAGGAACGATGGTTGCCGAGGCTTGTAAACTTGTAGATTCACAAGTCGATTTTTCTGCATACGATTGGTATAGCGATGGTGAGGTTGAATTGGTTTATGTCATATATGCCGGATATGCCCAATCGGCAGGAGCAAGTAACAATACTATTTGGCCACATGCCTCGTTACTGTCGGGTTCTGATTATGGAGCATATCTAACGCTTGATGGTGTGACTGTTGATACATATGCTTGTAGTAGTGAGCTTTCAGGAACATCAGGCTCTACACTTAGCGGTATAGGTACTTCTTGCCATGAACTCTCTCACTGCTTTGGATTGTGCGACCTCTATGATACTTCGGGCAACAACAACTTTGGTATGAACACTTGGAGTATAATGGACAGAGGTTGTTATAATGCTAATGGTAAAATTCCTTGCGGATACACAGCCTTTGAACGCAACTATGCAGGTTGGATGACTTCAAGTACATTGGTTACTCTTAAGACCGAAACATCAATTGCAAATATGAAACCCTTGTCGGAGTTTCCCGGCGAGGCATATAAAGTATATAACGATGCAAGCAGTTGGAACGAGTGTTTTATCCTTGAAAACCGTCAACAGACAGGTTGGGATAGTGGATGCTCGGGACATGGATTGTTGATTACGCACCTTGATTATGACGGATATTCATGGGCTTATGATTATATAAACACCGACCCTGCTCGCCAACGCTATACAATAATGCCGGCAGACAACGAGTTCTCCACAACTGCGGCAGGTCTTGCAGGAGACCCATATCCGGGTACAAGCGGAAATAAATCGTTCACAGATACTTCAGTACCCGCATCAAAATTTTATGAGCCTACAAAATCGGGTTCATACTATCTTGGTAAGCCCATAACCAATATCAAGGAGAATAGTGACGGTACAATATCGTTCGATTTTATGAAAACTACCGAGGTGGGTGAGGGTGGTTCAACAGATGAACCCGTAATGCTCTCTCGTAGTGCTTGGAGTGCAAAGGCAGACGGATATGCTTCGAGTGGATACGATGGCTCTCCAAGCTATGCTTTTGACGGAAGTTTGAATACTCATTGGCACTCTCGTTACGATTCGAGCGGAGGAGGAAGCACAAATTATGAGTTACCTCACTATATTCAGTTCGATTTAGGCAGTATTCAAGAGTTCAGTGCCTTTAACTATGTATCACGCACGGCTAATGGAAGCCAAAACGGAGATGTGGTAAACTATGAGATTTATATATCAAACAGTGATATGACCACCTCTCTTGCTTCGGGTTATGTGCCAACAAATGGAACTAAGATAAAGAGCGGAACTTTCTCATACAACAACTCTCGTGACCACTATACAGAGTTGGGAGCCAACTACTCTGCAAGATATCTTTTCTTGTTGTGTAAATCAACTGCAAACAATACAAAATTCTCGGCTTGCTCGGAGTTCTATCTTTACAATACCCCATCTACGGGTGGTGATGTCGAGGTTGAAGAGGAGTATTGTTCTCCAACTGTAACAACGCAAGGAACTGCGACCTCGTACGTGGGACAGATTGTTACATTGTCAACCACAGGAGCTGATATAAATGCCTCTTGGGCAAATCCTAAAACAGAAAATTATAACGGATGTTTGCAACCTGTGGAGGGTATATTTACTTCGCACGCAGGACAAACAGTAACTTTGAATATTACCGATAAGAATACATATTGGGGATTGGTGCGTGTATATGTCGATTTAAACGGTAACTTCACATTTGATTCAAACGAGCAGATATTTGCCGATGCCGATAGAAATCGCACAACTACAATCTCACAACCCTTTACACTATCTTCAGATATTGCCGAGGGAGATTATCTTATGAGGGTTATGTATGTTGCAGGAAGCAGTGAGAAGAATCAATGGGCTTGCGATAACTACACCGAAGGAGGTTATTTCGATTTTTATTTCACAGTAAAAGAGACTGAAACATCAATAGAAAGCTCTGAAACAGAGTCTGTTCGTGTATATGCTACAGAAAATTCAATAAATATTTGCTCAGTGAGCGAACTTTTTGCTCCTATATTTGTTTATAATAGTGCAGGTATTATGATTGCACAAACATACACAAATGGCGGAGAGGCAAAAATATCAACTCCTGCAAAAGGACTATTTATAGTTAAGGTAGGGGAGCAGGTGTTTAAAGTGGTTAAATAGAGCTTACGGTTGCTCTTAAAATTTCACGTTTGCCGTTTGGAGGTCCTGCAATTCGTTCAACCGAAAAACCAATATCCGAAAGCATTCTGCGAATAACTCCCTTTGAACAGTATGTGGTAAGTACAGCATTGCTGTTTGTTGTGGCATAAAGTCTTTCAAATGCCTCTCTACTCCACATTTCAGGCTGTTTCTCGGGTGCAAAGGCATCGAAGTATATAACATCTATATTAGAGGGGAGATTATCGGTCAGATAATCTCCCTCTATTTTTTCGATGGAGAAGAAAGGTGTAATCTCCACCTCTCTGCCCCATTCGGCATTTATTATATCGTTGTATAGCTTTTCATCTACAATCTCGCCATATTTTAGTTGCGAGAGTGTATAGGCATCAACAGGATATTTTTCGATTGAGATATAGTGAACGGGATGCTCTGCATCAGCTGCCATTGCAGTAACAACGGCATTTAATCCCGTGCCAAAACCTATTTCCAGAATTCTTACTCTCTCTCCTTTGCTTCTATGCAGAAAGGCGCAGTCTCTGAATATGTGTTCCGACTCGGTTAAAGCCCCCTTAACTGAGTGATAATGTTCGTCAAGCTCCTTAACATAGAGTGTCGCCGAACCATCGTTGGTAATCTCAATCTCTCTCACCTCTTATTTCTCGTATTCTATAAGAACTGCGTTTGTAGCAATAATTTGTCCTGGAGCAATGAAAACGCGTTTAATAACGCCATTACGTTCAGCAATAATGCTGTTCTCCATCTTCATAGCCTCAAATACGAAAAGTTCTTCTCCGCGTTTTACTGTGTCTCCTGGTTTAACAGCCACACTCAATACAGTTCCACCCATAGGAATTGTAACAGTAGGTCCTGTAATAGGCTCCTCCTCCACAACAGGCTCTTCAACTACAACCTCCTCAATTTTTGGTTTGCTTGCCTCAAACTCCTCTGCACGACGGTTTTTTAGAAACGTTGCTCCAACTGCAGGGAAGAGTTGAAGAAGAAGGAAGTCGTTATCGTCTTTGGCAAGTTTAATACCTCCAAATTCAGCCAATTCGGGGTTCTCGGGTGCTTTATATGATGCAATGTCGTATGGAACCTCCTCGGCACTGCCTGTAATCTTCTCTCTGAACTCGGGAGAAATAGCAACAGGAGTTTTACCGTATTCTCCTTTTATGAGGTTTACAAATTGGTTTGTAACCATAGTATAATCAGGGTTGCCTTTCTTGCGGTCAAGAGCAAGATTTACAGCTTGGCTGCCCACGATTTGAGATGTTGGAGTTACCAAAGGAACAAGTCCTGCGGCACGACGCACCTCGGGGATAAGAGCCATTGCATCGTTAAGGATATCTTCTGCTCCAAGTGAGCGAAGTTGAGCAACCATATTACTGTACATACCTCCGGGAACTTCGGCATGTTTAACAATTTCGTTGGGTTTGGGGAAGTTGAAATATGCCTCAATAGCATGACAAGCATTCAACAACTCCTCCTCATTGTTTGCTTTTGCAGCTTCAATGGCTTTGTCAAACATTGCATCTATCTCTGCAGGTATTGTATCGGTCAATGGGTCAAAAGCTATAGGGAAGCTCTTTTCAAGGTCGTAAGCTGCAAGCTCTCGGCGGATGCCTTCAAGTTTTGTTCTTATTCTACCTACAGCCTCCATGTTAACCTCTACCTCTACACCCAATTTTTTGCAGAATACATATATTAACTCCAACGCCGGAGCTGCAGAGCCACCACCAAAGTACCATATATTTGTATCCAAAATATCAACTCCGTTTATAACAGCCATCAACGATGAAGCCAATCCATAACCGGGAGTACAGTGTGTATGGAAATCGATAGGAACATTTACTGCAGCTTTAAGTTTGGGGATAAGAGTTGCAATGCGAGCGGGATTTACCAACCCTGCCATATCTTTAAGGGTAATGATTTTTGCTCCCATAGCCTCCATGCCTTTGGCTTTCTCTACAAAGTACTCATCGGTGAAAATCTTCTCCTCAACAACTGTAGTGGTTTTTTTGCCAAACAAACGAGCAAAGAATCCAACCTTTTCAGGCTCTGCATTTTGAGTTGGTTTTGGATCAACGGTGTAGCACACTGCTCCATCTGCGATACCACCAACCTCGTTAATCTTTTCAATAGAACTTTTAACATTGTTAAGGTCGTTAAGAGCATCAAACACACGCATAATACCCAAGCCTTGTTTAACAGCCTCTTTGTAGAATCCATCAATTATGGTGTTGGGATATGGAGCATAACCGAATAGGTTACGTCCGCGAGAAAGGGCAGTTAAATACGAACGTCCTTCTATAACTTTGCTTATTGAGCTGAGTCTCACCCATGGACTTTCGTCGAGATAACGCATTACAGAGTCGGGTACAGCTCCTCCCCATACCTCCATGGCATAGAATCCTGCCTCTTTGTATATATCAATAACTTGATTTATTTGCTCGCCTGTCATGCGGGTGGCAAATAACGATTGTTGTCCGTCGCGAAGCGTAAGGTCGCGAATCTTCAGTTTCTTATTCATAGCTTACTCCTCTCTTTTTGGAGTTATTAATAGATTTAGGTTATTATGGCACAAATATAGATTTGCTTATCTTATTAAACAAATAATTACAGAAAATTTTCTCTAATTAATTTTAATTTTTTACAGATACTCTTAGCTTAATAAAAAAATACGAGGTTGATTTTAAAACCAACCTCGTCTAATGTATTAATATTTAGAATATTATGTTACATTCTTTCGGGGACGTCAATGCCTAACAATTTCATACCGTTGCGAATTATTTTTGCGGTATTTACCGAAAGTAGTAGGCGGAATGCACGTTTATCTTCGTTCTCCTCACGCAAAATTGAGTAATCGTGGTAGAATTGGTTATACTCTTTAACCAAATCATAAGTGTAGTTTGCGATAAGAGCGGGGCTGTAAGTTGATGCAGCCTCTTTAAGAACGTTCTTAAATTCGGCAAGACGTTGTATCAACGAAATCTCTTTCTCTGTAATCTCAATATCTTTTTCGATTTGAGAAGGGATTACAATTCCGCTTTCAGCAGCTTTACGCAAAACTGAGCTGATACGAGCGTGAGTATATTGGATGAAAGGTCCTGTGTTTCCGTTAAAGTCAATTGACTCTTTGGGGTTGAATGTCATATTCTTGCGAGGGTCAACCTTCAAGATAAAGTATTTCAATGCACCCAAACCTGTCATCTCTGAAATTGCTGCAGCCTCTTCAGCCGAGCAACCATCGAGTTTGCCAAGCTCTGCTGATGTTTCACGTGCAGTAGCAACCATTTCATTCATAAGGTCATCAGCGTCAACAACTGTTCCTTCGCGTGATTTCATCTTACCTTCGGGCAACTCAACCATTCCGTATGAGAAGTGAACAAGGTCTTTACCCCAAGAGAAACCAAGTTTGTCTAACAATATTGAAAGAACTTGGAAGTGGTAGTTTTGCTCGTTACCAACAACGTAAATCATTTTGTCAATGGGGTAGTCGATGAAACGAAGTTTTGCAGTACCAATATCTTGAGTCATATAAACCGAAGTACCATCGGCACGAAGCAATAGTTTCTCGTCCAAACCTTCGCCTGTAAGGTCAGCCCAAACCGAACCATCGGGACGGCGGTACATGATTCCTTTCTCCAATCCTTCAAGAACTTTGTCTTTACCTTCCAAATATGTTTCAGATTCGTAATATATTTTGTCGAAATCAACACCCATGCGTTTGTATGTTTCGTCAAAACCTGCATATACCCACTCGTTCATCATGCGCCATACCGAGCGAACATCTTCATCTCCTGCCTCCCATTTGCGCAACATTTCTCGAGCCTCTGCCATTAATGGAGAAGCAGCCTCTGCCTCCTCTTTTGACATTCCTTTAGCTTCAAGCTCTTTAACCTCTGCTTTATAGTGTTTGTCAAACAAAACGTAGAAGTCTCCAATCAAGTGGTCTCCCTTTTTGCCAGCCTTTTCAGGGGTGATTCCCTCTCCCCATTTTTGCCAAGCCAACATCGATTTGCAAATATGTATTCCGCGGTCGTTTACAATGTTTGTTTTAACAACGCGGTTTCCGTCAGCCTCAAGAATTTGAGACAAGCTGAATCCCAAAAGGTTGTTTCTTACGTGACCTAAGTGCAAGGGTTTGTTTGTATTTGGTGATGAGTACTCAATCATTACCAAAGGAGACTCTTCGGTAACAGGAGTAAAACCATATTTATCCTCTTTAGCGATAGCATTAAGTTGCTCAATCCAAGAGTTTCCTGCAATAGATAGGTTCAAAAATCCTTTAACCACGTTGAAAGCAGAGATAAGCTCTGAATTTGCAACAAGATATTCTCCAATTTCGGTAGCAGTGGCTTCGGGAGCCTTTTTAGATGCTTTCAAAAATGGGAACACTACAAGAGTAAGATTTCCTTCAAACTCTTTTTTGGTTTTTTGCAACTGTATTGCGGGATTTTCTTTCTCAACTCCGTAAAGAGCGTTAAGTGCCGAAGCAACAATTTCAGTTATTTTATCCATTATTGTATAATGTTCTTGATTTGTTTAATTTTCGTGTTGCAAAATTAGTTATAAAAATTGATATTTTTATTGCGTAGTCCTATTATTTATTAATAAAACAACCTCTAATAATAATGCTTTTTATAGAAATACTCTTTTTAGCAATTTTTTAACCTCAAAAATAGTATCTGTTCGTTAAAATAGCTATCTTCGCAGATATAAGAATCAAGGAAATTAAATAAAATATATAACTATGAAAAAACTATTTATTGCTACAGTTATGTTGTGTGCTTCAACAATTGGACTTTCTGCTCAAAACAGCAAAGGAGGAATAAGCGAGGATATGCTTAAGGAGATAAGCAAAGGTTATACAGGCTCGGCAGAGCAAAAAGCAGTTCGTAACGCTCTTGCCGTAAATCCTATCTCAGAGTTAAGCGTTAATGCCGAAAATCTTTCAATGTGTGACACTTACTTCTCTCATCAAGTAAAAACCAAAGGAATAACAAACCAATTGTCATCAGGACGTTGTTGGTTGTTTACAGGACTAAACGTGTTACGTGCAAAGATGATAGACAAATATGAGTTGCCCGAAATGGTATTCTCACACAACTATATATCATTTCACGACCTTTTGGAGAAATCAAACTTGTTCTTGCAAGCAATCATAGATACAAGAAAAGAGGCAATCGACTCGCGACAAGTAGAGTGGTTACTAAAAAGTCCTATTGGAGACGGTGGACAATTCACAGGAGTGTCAAACCTTATTATGAAATATGGAGTTGTTCCTAAAAGTGTAATGCCCGAAACATACCAAAGCAACAACACCGATGAGATGCGAAATATCTTAAAACTAAAACTTCGCGAATATGCATTGGTATTGCGTGCTGCAGATAGCGAAAAGTCTGCTATGGCACTAAAAACACAAATGCTTACCGAAATTTACAGAATATTGGCAGAGTGTGTAGGCGTTCCTCCAACAGAATTTGAGTGGACTCGTTACGATAAGGATGGTAAACCTGTAAGCACAAAAACTTATACTCCGAAGAGCTTCTATCAAGAGTATATCGGTGCTGATTTGGAAAACAACTATGTAATGGTAATGAACGACCCATCTCGTGAGTATTATAAGGTTTATGAGATAGACCTTGACCGCCATGTTTATGATGGAGAGAATTGGGTATATGTAAATCTTCCGATAGAGAAGATTAAAGAGATGGCAATAGCATCAATCAAAGACAACACAGCAATGTATTTCTCTTGCGATGTTCGCAAGTTTTGGAACAAAGATAAAGGAACACTTGATTTGAACAATATCGATTATGCTTCGTTGTTCCGTACATCATTCCCAATGACTAAAAAAGAGCGCATCCAAACATTTGCAAGTGGCTCGACTCACGCAATGACTCTTATTGCTGTTGACTTGGACGAGCAAGGCACTCCTAAAAAATGGATGGTAGAGAACAGCTGGGGTGAGAAATCGGGTTACAAAGGAAACTTGATTATGACAGACGAATGGTTTAATGAATATATGTTCCGTTTGGTGGTAGAGAAAAAATATGTACCAGCCGATGTTATGGAACTATTGAAGCAAAAACCAATTATGCTTCCCGCATGGGATCCAATGTTTGCTGACGAAGAATAAGGAAACAAAATAAGAGTTAGGTCAATAGAGCTCTATTGGCCTAATATCTATTAACTCTTTAAAACTTATACTATGAATTTGGAGAAATTAATGGCTCAACTCGAGGCAAAGCATTCGGGTGAGCGAGAGTACCTTCAAGCGGTACGAGAGGTGTTAACATCTATTGAAGAGGTTTATAATCAACACCCCGAGTTTGAACGAGCAAAGTTGATAGAGAGATTAGTAGAACCCGAGAGGGTGATAATATTCAGAGTGCCTTGGGTAGATGATAAAGGCGAGGTACAGGTAAATACAGGCTACCGCGTGCAGTTTAATAGTGCAATTGGCCCATACAAAGGAGGTTTGCGTTTTCATGCCTCTGTCAATCTCTCAATCTTGAAGTTCTTAGGATTTGAGCAGACCTTTAAGAATGCCCTTACAACTCTGCCAATGGGCGGAGGAAAAGGAGGTTCGGATTTCTCTCCAAGAGGAAAGAGCGATGGCGAGATAATGCGATTCTGTCAAGCCTTTATGAATGAATTGTTCCGTTATATTGGTCCAGAAACAGATATTCCTGCAGGAGATATAGGTGTTGGGGCAAGAGAGATAGGTTATTTGTTTGGTCAATATAAGAAGCTTACACGCACATTTAATGGCGTTCTCACAGGTAAAGGATTAGAGTATGGGGGGTCGCTTGTTCGCCCCGAAGCAACAGGATATGGAGCTTTGTACTTTGTTAATGAAATGTTGCAAAACAAAGGTCTCTCTATTGAGGGCAAAAGTGTTGCAATAAGCGGATTTGGTAATGTGGCTTGGGGTGCAGCACAAAAGGCTGTAGAGATGGGCGCAAAGGTAATAACCATATCAGGCCCCGATGGATATATTTTTGATGAGGATGGAATATCGGGAGAGAAGATAGATTACATGCTCACACTTCGTGCAAGCGGAAATGATATATGTCAACCTTACGCTGATAAATTCCCCAATGCAAAATTTGTTGAGGGCAGACGCCCATGGGAGGTTCCTTGTGATATAGCCTTGCCTTGTGCAACTCAAAACGAGTTGGATGGAGATGATGCTCAAAACCTAATTAATAACGGTGTAATGTGCGTAGGAGAGGTCTCTAATATGGGATGTACACCCGAGGCTATAGAACTCTTTACTGAGCACAAACTATTATATGCCCCTGGTAAAGCAGCAAATGCGGGAGGAGTATCGGTATCGGGCTTAGAGATGAGTCAAAACTCAGCTCACATATCTTGGAGTGCCGAGGAGGTAGATGCTCGCTTGAGAACCATTATGAAAGATATACACCAAAACTGCGTTAAGTTTGGAACAGAGTCTGACGGATACATCAACTATGTAAAAGGAGCAAACATAGCAGGATTTATGAAAGTTGCTCGTGCAATGATGGCACAAGGAGTGGTGTAGTATAGTTTTTTATTGCTGTCCGATAAAAATCAAAAAGAGAAAAAAAGACGTATTTGAGTCAGAGTAATATTAAAAAATTAATCGCACCATTATAAAACAGAGTGAAAGCCCTGAAGTTTGCAGAAATAGGGCGAGGCATTTTAAGGCATTTGTGGAACAAATATGATTGACTAAATGTCAATCA
>JAFYRT010000009.1 GCA_017546805.1 Muribaculaceae bacterium
AAAAATTATAAGTTTCTGACTAATGTGTCTATCATATTGATTTCTAATAATAGTACAAGCCCTACTTAATAAGAACATTCGTAATGTATTAATTGACAATCAAATATATTTATTGTATATTTTTTTACCGGACACCAATATTTCGAAACTAATATAGTTTCAATTAGAAAAGAGAAATGAGGAATTAGGAATGTAAATTTCTAACTCCTCATTTTTATATAAACTTTTGAAAAATTCCTAATTTCTAATTGTGGCTTTAGCCTCGAACTAATTCCTAATTTAAGAATTACTCAATCATAATTTTATTGGCTGCGACCTTGTCGCTCATAAAGATTTTAGCTGTATTTTCAAATTTCTCTACAGAATCGGTTGTAAGGTATACCCTCTCCCCTCCTTTAGTGCAACGCTCTTCCATTTCGGGATGACGAGCGAGATAATCTTTCAAACTCTCTGCCACCAATTCTCCTTGAAGTATAAGATTGACTCCCTCGGGTAGTGCCACTCTGATTTTATCTTCTAACACAGGATAGTGTGTACATCCTAATATTACAGTATCAATATCGGGTGATTGTGCCATTAGGGCATCAATATATTTTTTAACGAAGTAGTCTGCACCCGGAGAATTATATTCAGAGTTCTCCACAAGCGGAACAAACATTGGACACTCTTGCCCGAAAACCTCAACATCGGGAAATAGTTTTTTTACCTCTAACGGATAGGTTTGTGACTGTATTGTTCCTGTTGTTCCCAATACTCCTACCTTTCCTGTTTTGGTTAGGTTGCCTATTGCTTCAACGGTTGGACGTATTACTCCTAATACTCGACGTGTTGCATCTATTGTTGGTAAATCGCGAACCTGAATTGAACGCAACGCTTTTGCCGAGGCTGTGTTACATGCCAATATTACAAGCGGAGAACCCATTTTGAACATCTGTTTTACTGCTTGCAATGTAAAATCGTACACTGTCTCGAACGATCGTGTTCCGTATGGTGTACGTGCATTATCGCCCAAATATATGTAGTCATATTGGGGCATTGCCTTTACAATATCCTTAAGTATTGTCAAGCCTCCAAAACCTGAATCAAATACCGCTATTGGTCCTCTCTGCTTCTCCATCTCTTTTGGTTTTTATATTGTGCCGTAAATTTACAAATAAAAAAATAGAATTACGGTCTTTTACCATAATTCTATTTTATTTTTTATTTTACTGTTTTACTACAGTCCTAATTTTGCTTCAACGAAGAGTGTTATGTCTTCGAAGTTTACACCCTTGTATAACATTTGAGCTTCATCTATAACAAAGGCATATCCGCCTTCGGTTCCTACAGATGTTACAGCCTCCATTAATTTGTTTTTTATAGGTGTCATCAACTTATCTTGTTGCTCTTTTATGTCGTTTTGAGCAACCTTCATAAAATCTTCTATTGATTGAGAAATCAACATCAATTCTTGCTCTCTTCTTGCTCGTATGTTTTGAGGCATTCCGTTGCGAGATCTTACATAATCGGTATATTTTATCTCATACTCGGTCTTTAATGTTGCATTTTCAGCCTCATATTTTTTTGCCAATTCTTCTAATGTTTTGTTTGCATTTTTTGTTTCGGGCATCTTTTCAAATACCTCTTGCAATCTTACTGTTGCAAATTTCATTTGCGCCATTGCAAACATTGGCAATAGTGCCATTAGCGACAATATAAATATCTTTTTCATATACTCTCATAAAAAAACAAGAGAAAGTTTTCTCTACGAAAACCCCTCTTATTTATTAATAGATTTAAATTATTGGATACCTAATTTTGCTTTTACTTTGGGTGTAATATCCTCTGTCATTGAACCTTTGAATATTACTTGCATCTCATCAAGAACATATACATAGTTCCCTTCTGTTCCTACCTCTTTTACTGCACCCATCAATTTCTCTTGAATTGGAGCCATCAATTTCTCTTGCTCTGCTTGAATATCTTCAGCTGCCATTCTTCTGAAATTCTCTGTACGTTGTTCAATCTCTTGCAACTCAGCCAAACGTGTATTCATGATATTCTCAGGAAGTGAGTCTTTTTGCTCTGCAATGGCATTGTATTTTGTTTGGAATTCTTCTGCCATTTTTGATAACTCATCCTCATATTTCTTTTGTTTTTCTTGTAGTGACACTGTTGCCGCTGCAGTTTCAGGCATTACTTGAAAAATTGCTTGAAGATTTACTGTTGCAAATTTAAGTTCTTGTGCAGATACACATAGGGGCAATGCGATGAATGCCAATACTAATAGTTTCTTTAACATGATATTTTCTGTTTAATGGTTAATTTCCTTTTATGAATTCGCAAATTTATATATTTATTTTGAATATCCCAATTTTGACAACACCTCGTTGCTTATATCTATTTTGGGAGATGCATATATTACGCTTACCGCAGAGGCTCTATCCATAATCATTTGGTAGCCTTTTGTCTCTGAAATTGATTTTACAGCCTCGTATATATCGTCTTGTATGGGTTTCATTAACGCCTCGCGCTTTTTAAACAACTCTCCTTCGGGTCCAAAGTATTTACGTTTCAACTCTTGTGTTTTTTTATCTTCCGCCAATATCTCCTCCTCTTTTTTTGCTTTCTGCTCCTCAGTATAGAAGATTGAGTTGGCTTGATAATCCTTATACATTGTCTCTACATTCTGAGCTTGTTGTTCAACCTCTTTCTCCCACTTTTGAGATACTTGTTTTAATTGTTCATTAGCCATTTCGTATGCAGGGATACTCTTTAAGATATACTCCATATCAATCAAAGCAAACTTTTGCGCACTTGCTTCTATTGCTACCATTGTTATAAATGCTGCTAAAATAATTGATAACTTTTTCATAATTTCTGCTTTTAAAGTTATGTTCTGTCTATATGACAATAAAACTTTTATTTGGTTTAAAATGTCTATTTTAATTTCTTCAAAAAAGAGTTTCTTCTTTTTGGTTTAGAACTCTTGACCTATTATAAAGTGGATTTGACTTCCTCCGATTTTGTCGTTTGAGGGGAATGCTTTATCAAATCCGTATGCCCAGTCGATACCCATCAAACCAATCATAGGCAAGAATATTCTGACTCCGACTCCGGCAGACTTTTTAAGGTTAAATGGATTAAAGTCTTGAACCTCTGTCCATGCATTTCCACCCTCAACAAATGCCAATCCATAGATAGTTGTTGACCCCTCCATAAGTATAGGGCAACGTAACTCCAATCCAAATCGAGCATATGCGTAACCATCGTATCCGTATGGAGTCAAAGATCCGTTCTCGTATCCACGTAGCGCAATTGTTTCGGTTGCATACGTACTGCTATATCCACTCATTCCGTCTCCTCCCATATAGTAGGTTTCGAATGGTGATTTTTTAGCTTTTGTATATGAACCTAAGATACCTGCTTCGGCTCTTGCCATAAGTACCAATGTATATTTTGAATCATAACGGGTAAGCGGTAGGAATATACGTCCTTTTACTTTCCACTTGTGATACTCAATCCATTTATACTTTTCATAATCTTTTGCGGTTGCATAATCTATATTCTCTCCCATTTTTGAGTATGGGGGTGTCAACTGACATGATAATATAAATTCAGATCCCCTGCGTGTATATAACGGGTTATCCATTGAGTTACGAGATAAGGTCAATCCCAACGATATGCTGTGCGATTTTCCGTTTTGCATATAGTATAGGTATTGCCAATCTTTAAGTATATACAACTGATAACTTAAATTTGCTGTGAATTGGAAGTAATCATCGGGCCAATTAAGTCGTTTTCCGAATCCCAATGAAACACCAAACAACTGCAACGATTTGTCGGGGTCGTATGAGTATCCATAGCTATAACCGTTATTATAGCCATATCCATAACCTCCATACCCATAACCTCCGTAATATCCATATGAATATGGATCGTAATAGTTATTGTTATAATAGCTTGAGCTTACGTCTGTTTGACGGCTGTAATATGCCGAGAAACTTAATGAGTTTGGTCGCT
The DNA here is from genome assembly GCA_017546805.1 of Muribaculaceae bacterium. GTDB lineage: Bacteria > Bacteroidota > Bacteroidia > Bacteroidales > G3-4614 > Caccoplasma_A. Next base: position 4,003 of record JAFYRT010000009.1, read on the forward strand.
TACCTCCAAACCATGGGTCAAGGAATGATACACTATATGATTGATAATAGCGTGCATTTGTTTGTGCGCTGATTGAGAATTGTTGTCCTTGTCCTTGAGGTATTATTCCTTTGTATGATTTTGGATTAAACAGGTTTTTGAATGAGAAGTTTGTAAATTTCAAACTCACTTTACCTACTACTCCTGTTTGTCCCCAACCTAATGAGAACTCTATCTGGTCGTTTGCTTTAGATTCCAATCCATATATGATATCAACCGTTCCGTTTTCAGGATCGGGTTCGGGACGTATATCCATTGTCTCTGGGTTGAAGTGTCCCATTTGTGATATCTCACGTGCTGAACGCATCAAATCCGACTTACTGAACAACTCTCCCGGACGAGTACGCAACTCACGACGCACAACCTCCTCGTACAAACGGTCATTTCCTTTTATTATAACTCGGTTGATTCTTGCCTGAGGTCCCTCCATTATTCGGATTTCCAAATCAATTGAATCGTTTTGTACGTTTATCTCTACAGGTTCGATATTAAAAAATAGATATCCGTTATCCATGTATAGGGTCGAAATTGCATCTTCGTCATCCAACATCCTTTGACGTAACATTTTTTGATTGTATACATCTCCTGGAGACATTCTCAAAAGTTGCGATAATATTTCGGTTGGATAGACAGTATTTCCTACCCAATTAATGCTCTTTAGATAATATTTCTGTCCCTCCTCAACTTGAATATATACATCAACCATATTCTCCTCGAAAGGAACTACACTGTCGCTTACTATACGAGCATCGCGATAACCTAACTCATTATATTTCTCTATAATCAAGTCAAGGTCTCCCCTATACTCATTCTCAATGAATTTCTTTGATTTAAACAGTTTTAATATATCGCCCTTTTCATTGGTTTTTTTCATCGTACGTTTAAGTTTTTTATCCTCAACAACCTCGTTTCCTGACAAATATACTTTATGTACTTTTACTTTAGCCTTCTTGTCGATATATATATCAACTATCATGTGGTTTTTCTTTGAGAGGTCGGGGTGCTGAATTATTCTCACCTCAGCATTCTTATATCCCTTCTCATCATAGTATTTTTTGATTATCTTTTTTGCTCTGTCAATTATGTTTTGATTTACTTGTGAGCCTTTTGATATTCCTATTTTACCAACCAACTCGTCTTTGTCGCTCTTTTTAATTCCTTGAAAACGAACCTCTGTTACTCGAGGTTGCTCGGTTAAGGCAATATTTATCCATGCCTTATTACCAACTGTTTTGGTTAAGGTTATTGAGACGTCAGAGAAAAGTCCTTGTTTCCAGAATCGTTTTATGGCCGTGGTTATCTCATCACCGGGAATGGTAATTATCTCTCCCACGGTAAGACCAGAGAATCCTATTACAACATAATCGTCATAGCTTTCGGCTCCTGTTACTGTAATATCTGCTATCTCATACTTTTTGGGGTATGAGTAGTTCACCTCAGGAGAGGTTATTGTATCAAGAGCGGCTGTAGTTTGTGCTTGCGAAAGCATGGGCAGATATAATGCCAACACAAGCAAAAGTATAGCTCTTATATGTTTGTATATTAAATATGTTTTTTTCAAAATCATAATTGTTCGCTTGTTTTTCCGAATCTTCTCTCGCGAGATTGATAACTGCATATTGCCTTATAGAGGCTCTCCTTCCCAAATTCGGGCCAATACTCAGATGTGAAGTATAACTCTGAATATGATATTTGCCACATAAGGAAGTTGCTTATGCGCTCCTCACCGCCTGTTCTTATCAACAAATCAGGATCGGGTATTTGTGCAGTTGTGAGTGAAGAGGATATTGTATCTTCTGTTATATCTTCAATAGATAACTCTCCATTCTTAACCTTTGAAGATATCTTCTTAACAGCATCAACTATCTCCCAACGAGAAGAATAGCTCAATGCAAGAATAAGCGTAACACCTGTTCCTTGCGCTGTATCTGAAATACATTTATTCAAACGTGCACGAACCTCCTCAGGCATACGGTCAAGGTTTCCTATAGCTTGCAATCTGACTCCGTTTTTTATCAAATCGGGAGTCTCACGCTCAATAGCCATAACCATTAATGCCATTAATGCATCAACCTCTTCTTGTGGGCGATTCCAGTTCTCGGTTGAGAATGTATATAGTGTAAGATATTTTATACCGATTTCAGATGCGGCTTCAGTTACTACTCGTACTGAATCCACTCCTTTTTTATGTCCGTATGAACGGTCTAACCCTTGTGCCTTTGCCCAACGTCCATTGCCATCCATAATTATTGCTATATGTTTGGGCAATCGGGTTTTGTCTATTTGTTGCAAATATGATATCATATCTATAATATTATTTCTAATCTATATTGTTGCATACTCGACGTTTCAGACCAAAGTCGTATGTAATCGAAAACATCGTGTATGAATACCAATCGGTATTTTTCAGTGCCGAACTTTCAATTCCGTATGGATCGTCCAATGATTTTCCATCGAGTTTATCTCCCAATGTCTTTCGCATTGAAAATTCCAACATCATGTTCCATCTTTTAGCAAGCTTGTATTTGACTCCCACTCCAAGAGGAAGAGATAGAGAATAGTATCCGTCTCCACACTTGGGAACCATTACAAAATTGATACCTGCCAAGATGTATGGCGATATTCGCTTAGTGTTGAGATAGCTTTGTCCCATTCCGTAATTAAAGAAATTAAATTCGGCTTGCAGACCTAAATCAACTAATTGTCGTTTAAAAGAGTATGTTGCTGAAGAGGGATAATACAATCCTGAACTCTCTCCACGCATTGTTGCAGTTGACAAACTACTCTTTAGAGCCCAACGGTAGTTGATGTTCCATCTAAACTCCATGTCGAATGCCGCTCCGGGCTTACGAAAAGGTTTATTGGGATTTGCATCACCAATATAGAATCCAATTCCTGCACCCGCACCAATCTCATACTTATAAGATTGAGCACTGACGATTGTTGTTGTGATAAGAAATAATATTATTAATATGGTTTTGTTCATCGCTTTGTTCAAAGAGTTATTTACCCTTGCTTATTTAGAACGTAAAAATTTAAATAAAATTATCTCTTACCCTATTTTTATTAAACCACTATGGTATTGGAGGGAATGTCAATCGCCAAATCACTCCTTTCCAAACCTCGTTAATAAAGTTGTATTGTAACGAACTGCTACCGCCAACCATATAGACATATGGAGCAGATTGTGTCTCCTCTGCTTTAATCGACATCAGTTTTGTTATATTTTTGGTATTCAACAGCTCTACGTCTCTCCAAACAAGACCTTGTCTGCATGATTGAGCAGATAGAGGTTCGTCCAACACAAACACATCCGCTCCCATTCGTGGAGAAATTTCTGCAGGCAAAGCCATTGGAGATGTTGCTCCCGCCTTTCTCCATTTTCCTCCAAGATTGGTTGTATAATACAAATCATTGGTCATTTGAGTACCATCCCAGCCTCCAATTATAAAGTAGGTCAATACTTTTGTATGAAGGTCAATCTCTGAGTTGTATTCATATGTGTAGTATGTAAACATTACCACTCCTGTGCGAGGTGTTATTAGCGAACCTCCACTTACTGCATTGTTAAGTATTGCCCAAGAGTTTCCATCAAAGCCCCATACTGCATTTGTTAACGAGCCATCATGTTTTTCTCCACATGCAATAACAAGTTGGTTTTGTGTCCACTTGCTTGTGAATGTTATGGGCTGAGAGAACCCTTTTATTGGAAACTCATCTGCCATTGATGTGAGAGATGTGGCTCCTGATGCCAAATCTATTATTGCATGATTATACTCTCCCTCATGTTTTACTATTGCCAAAAGAGAATTTTCATAAACTCCAACCAAAGATATGGGAGCATAATCTTGCAATAGAGTTGATTCTATGAACTCTATATTTTCTAAATCAGAGCAACTGTATAACTTTTCGTCTTTTGATATCACATATAAAACTGAACCATCAGATGTAAGTGTTCGCCAATCCATTTCGGGCATTGCTATTCCGCTCTTTTGTTCCCATGCATTGAAATCGGTTGTTCTACAAACATTCAAATCTCCTGATTCTTCTTGAGCAAACATATAGTATCCATTATTGGTTGAGATACATTTTGCAGAAGCAATATTATTAAGTTGAGATGAGATTGAACTTGTCTCTATCTTTCTCCAATACAAAGAATCGGCAACCACTTTGTGAACATTCACCTTCAAAGTATAGGTTTGAGTAGTTTTACCATCGGCTGCAATAACCTGCATATTTACCTTACCCTCCTCGCTCTTTCTAAAGTCTATTGTAGCCTGACTTGTTGCTAAATAGCTGAATGTTTTTACAGCTCCGTACTCATCCTCATAATTAACATAAACGTTTGCAGGATTCATAAATGTAGCATTAATAGCTATTGCCGAAACGTTTGTTCCTTTTGGCAAAGAGTCGGCATTGTAGATAACACTTCTATCAAGATCGATTGTAAAGAATATACTATCAAGGTTAGACAAAACCGAAGTATCTTGTTGTAATGAAAAGGCACACACCATGGTGTTTTGTTTAGAGTAATATATTCCATCCTCCTCCAAACTTCCGCATGCCGATAGGAGTATTATAAATGCCAATACTCCGAATATTGTTATTTTTTTAAGAAATTCCATTTGAACATATTTTACAACTTGCAAAGATAGTAAGAATTTTCGCTTTTCTCTTATAAATAAGGTGACAAATATGTTAATAGAAGTTTAAAAATTGGCAAAAAAAAAGCAAGAACCCTCAATATTAAGAGCTCTTGCTTTTATATGTGATTAGAAAATATTCTAATCCAATATCAGTTTAACAATATCTGAATCTACTTTTACAATTATTACTCCCTTAATGGTTGAAGGTAATGCTATTTGAACAGAAGAGACTCCATTGGCATTAGTCGAAGTTATAACTCTGCCCATTGTATCATAAACCACAATAGAGTTAACACCTTCTGCATTTTCAATGTATAGCATTTTATTTGACAAATAGGCTTTAGTTTGTTCTTTTTCTGAAAAACTTTGCTCTACACTTTGTAGCGTATTTTCTTTTTTATCATCCATTACTCCTTTTCCGTACGCAAAAGGAATTATATCTATTTCGGAAGATACTCCGCCAAGAGATAATATTTTATACATTGCCGCCTTTATTGAGCCATTGTCGGAAAGCATATAACCCTCTTCGTCTATTGTGTTCCCAAATTCAAAATTCCAATATCCAAGAAGCGAAGGATCTGACAATAGAGGAACTTTCATACTCTCTTTTACCTCAGTTTGTGTTAATGCTTTTGCATAAAGTTGTACTTTATCAAGATATGCTTCCATTGGGGCAAGATTATATCTTGCTCCACCAATCATTATTATATTATTTTCGCTCCACGATGTCTGAGTAATATCTATATCGTTTATCTTGTATGATGGTACGCCATCAACATACAAGAGTATTTTTCTATGGTTATCTTCCACATCAAAGACAAATGAGAAGTGTTTCCACTCTAATGCGTTAAATTGAATAGGAGATAATTCAATTGAGGTAGCTCCTCCACTCATACCTATACGGGTATCTATTATAATTCTATTCCCAAAATTCTGTTCTGATGTATTTCCTATCTGCGACCATACATAGCCATAATCACTATTGGGCCAACCTTGCGATATATCTCTTATACTCAAGAAATTGGTTCCGCCTTTATTAACAAAAATTGAATGGTTAAAAAGTTTTGGATTAACCCAAAATGATAGAGTAAATGTAGATGAAGTATCGAATCCTAATTGATCGACAGGTATTCCAAATGCATTTTTATCCAATTCAATTCCTCTTGGAATGGTAGCATCCTTTGTTATTGCCGGAGTTAAGTCTATTGCTTCAAATTCATTATTTTTGAATTTCAACAATGTGTCATTTTTTAATAGTACCCAAACGATATCTCCATCACATAGCATTGAACGTGCCTCTTGGTAAACAGGACAAGTGTATGTGGTAAATTGCGTACCATCCCATTTGAGTAAGTTATTTTCCGATGTAAACCAAATATTACCATTATCATCAATATCATTGCCATAATATCTATTTTCAAGCATTGCGGGATATTGTTCTTTGGTCATACACACCTCTTCTCCTGTTGCCTGATAATAGCAATTAATACCATCTTCACTTGCGAACCATATATTGTTATCATTGTCAATGGCTATTGAAGTAATCATTTTCTCGCTTACTCCAGTAGGATTTTCACCAACATACACAGTAGAATTGGTAGTTGAATTATTATGATAACCCAAATAATCATAATCTCCATACATCGCTATCCATAGTCTATCATTGCTATCAAAAGCCATATCCATTATGGCTGTTTGCACACTTGACGAAACCATATTTGATGTACCATAGCCGATATTATGATCTGCAGAATCCAAAGGTGGGAAATATCTACCCAGAAGAGAAGCCCAAACATCTCCTTTAGAATTAATTGCAAATGAGTATGCACTACCCCAGCATGAGAAAGAGCCATATTCAATTAACGATTCTCCATCCCAAACTTTTGACATCTCATAGTTTTTGTCTTCTGAATAACAAACTACCCCATCAGAATTAACCTCTACTGCTGTGTATGTTGACTCAAGAGTCCCCCCAACCTCTGATGCCACATTACATGCATCACCGGTACTCTTATTGTACTTTATAATTCCCTGACTTGTTGCTATCCATAAATTTTTGCTATCATCAGAGATACGATTTGAATAGAACTCTTCATACCAAGGTTTTCCGTTAACAACAACGGTATATGCAAACATCTTCAACGAAAATGATGTTGAAATTAAAAAAATAAGAAAAATGTAGAACCGTTTCATAGCAACCTCCTTTTTTTTGAACAATTTATGATACTTTGCACAAAGAAAAAAAAAAAAAAACAA
>JAFYRT010000056.1 GCA_017546805.1 Muribaculaceae bacterium
CAAATTTTTGTTCGGGAGTTCTTCGAACATCCCTCAGTCAATTTTCATTTGCCGTTACAGCTATTCCCTCGTTTGCAGGGTGTTGCGGGACTCGCTTCGCTCGAACAGTCCTCACACTTTATCCTGCAAACTTCAGGGCTTTCACTCTGTTTTATAATGGTGCGATTTATTTTTTTAATATTACTCTGACTCAAATACGTCTTTATTTCTCTTTTTGATTTTTATCGGACAGCAATAATATTATATCTACTACAACACTCCTTCGGGGTATTGCATTGTGATGCAGTGGAGTGAACCATGTTGTTTGATAAGTGCTACACAATCGATACCGACAACTTCGTAGCCAGGGAATGCTTTTGATATTGCCTCTATTGCCATTTTGTCGTTAGTGGGTTGGCTGTATGTTGGCATAAGCACTGCTCCGTTTACTATTAGGAAGTTGGCGTATGATGCAGGTAGTCTTTCTCCGTCAAATATTATTTCGTCTGCCATTGGCAATGCAATTAGGTTGTATGGGTTGCCTTCACTGTTTTTTGCATTAATCAACTCATTTTCCATTGCTTTTAGTTCGGTGTAATGCTCGTCGTTTTGGTCATCGCACTTAACGTATGCTATGGCGTTGTTGGGGCAATATCTTGCAAGTGTGTCGATGTGGCTGTCTGTGTCATCTCCTGCAAGGTATCCGTTGTCAATCCAAACTATGTTGTTTACTCCGAACGACTCTTTTAATACTGTTTCAATCTCCTCTTGTGTATATGAGGGATTGCGGAATTTAGACATTAAACATCGGGTAGTGGTCATTAATGAGCCATTTCCGTCAGCTTCAATTGAACCGCCCTCTAAAATAAAATGATTCATATTTCGGTAGTCTGCATTGAATAGCTCTTTTTTGTAGCAGTTGAATGTTATTTCGTTGTCTAATGTTGCTTCGAATTTTTGTCCCCATCCGTTAAATCCAAAGTCGGTTATTACGTGGTTCCCATTTTGGGTGTCAACAACTGTTATTCCTCCGTGGTCGCGAGCCCATGTGTCGTTGCTTACACACTCAACAATGGTTACGTTATCCATATTTACATTGCCTTCGATAAGGGCCTTTACACGCTCAGGTTCAGGAGTTACAATAATAAGTTTTTCGCGTTTTGCTATTTCGCGAGCTACATTGATGTAGCACTCTGTAACTTCAGATAGCATATAGTTCCAATCGGTATTTTCGTGAGGCCAAGTCAGTTGAACTCCGCTTTGTACAGCCCATTCGGGTGGTAATATGTAATTGCTCATATATTCTTTAATATTTTTGTTATAAAAACAAAAGTAGTAAAAAAACATGATAATATGATTGCATATAAAAAAATATGTATAAATTTGTGTTTAATTGAATTTTAAATTTAGAAAAGGATAAGAATATGAAAAAAATTCTATTAGGTTCTTTTATTTTGGTGCTTATATTCTTGTTTGCCATATATAATATGGTAAATAGAATGCCATCAAAAGAGTTGTCGTTAAACGAACAGGTTTATGAGATTTTGACAGATGCAGAGTGTTTAATGTGTCATAGTTATAACCCAGACCTGCCATTCTATGCTAAAATTCCTTTGGTGCGTCGCCCAATTTATCGAGATATGAATGCTGCGTTGAAAGAGGAGAATTTAAAACCTGTAATGGATTCTATGGCAATGGGTGTACCTGTTTCAATTACTGCTGTTAACAAAATTGAACAGATTGCTATTAAGGGAAATATGCCTCCAGCAAAATTTTATCTATTGCACTGGGGTAGTCAATTAACTGATGAGAAACGCGAAGTTATTATTGCTTGGGCTAAACAACAACGTCTTGAGGGATACCTCTCTCAACTTGAGGATAGTGCTTTGGCAGAGAAATTGGCGGCTGAACCTGTATTCCCAATTTTGTATGATATTCCTGTTGATTCTGCTAAAGTGGAGTTAGGATTTAAACTTTACCACGATACTCGTTTGTCGTTAGACAATACTGTTTCGTGTGCATCGTGTCACGGTTTGGACACAGGTGGTGTTGATAATAAACAATATTCAGAGGGTGTTGATGGCAAACTTGGTGGTGTAAATGCTCCTACTGTTTATAATGCTGTTTACAACTTTGTTCAATTCTGGGATGGTAGAGCTGCAACTCTTGCTGCTCAAGCTGCAGGACCTCCTCTAAACCCTGTTGAGATGGCTTCGAACTCATTTGATGAGATTATTGCAAAATTGGAGAAAGATAAGGCTTTGACTGCAGAGTTCAAAAAAGTTTATCCCGAGGGTTATTCAGAGGCTACAATTACTGATGCTATTCAAGAGTTTGAGAAGACTTTGATTACTAAAAACTCTCCATTCGACCGTTATATGTTGGGTGATGAGTCGGCAATGACCGAGCAACAAATTGCAGGATATAATGACTTTAAAAAGTATAGTTGTGCAACTTGCCACAGTGGTGTTAACTTTGGTGGTAATACATATGAGTTAATGGGTACTCGTTCAAATTACTTTGCTGCTCGTGGTACTGAACTAACAAACGAGGATTTTGGCCGTTATAAAGAGACTAAATCGGAGTATGATCGCCACAAATTCAAAGTTCCGGGATTGCGTAATGTCGCTCTTACTGCTCCTTACTTCCACGACGGTACAATTACTTCGTTGAAGAATGCTATTATGTATATGGGCGAATATCAGTTAAACGTTAACTTGACTCAACAAGAGACTGAAAACATGGAGGCATTTTTAAATGCTTTGACAGGTGAAATTCCTGAAACTGCAAAGGTTGCAAAATAGATTTACTCTATAACTGATACAATAAAGGGGTTGAAAATTTTCAACCCCTTTATTGTGTTATAAAAGTTTATTAACTTATTAAGTTGTAGAAATTAAACTCATTATTTAGGATACACTAAATTCTCCTCTTTGATATTGCTTAATACTTCGCTTACATATATTGCAGCCTCGCGTTTTGCATCATCTAAATCGTGGCAAGTCCAATCTCCGCAATCTTTTGGAGCCAAGCCTGGAATTTCTCCATCAAAATCGCGAACAAACTCAAATGTGTTTTTTATTAGGTCTACTATATCGCTGCTCTTGTATTCGCCTGCAATTATCAAATAGTTTCCTGTGCGGCAGCCCATAGGCCCCCAATATACTATTTTATCTTTCCACTCGTCATCGTTTCTTAGGTAGGTGGCAGCAAGATGCTCAATTGTGTGCAGTCCCGCTTGATCTAATACAGGTTGACGGTTGGGTTCTTTCATCCTTATGTCAAATGTGGTTATTGTAACTCCGTTAAAAACATCTACACGAGATACGTATATGCCTCGTAATAGTTTGTTGTGGTCGATGGTAAAACTAGGTATCTTATCCATATTATAATTTATATATTAGGTCTTTAATAACATCAAATGATTTTTCTGGTGCAACTTCCCAGAAATTGTTGTATTGCTCTATATTGTTGTCTTTGCCAGGGGTGTCGCTTATAACCCTTATGCTTACAAATGGTACTTGCTTCATATAACAACAGTGTGCAAATGCGGCAGATTCCATATCAACTGCGATTGCCTCTTTAAAGTTGTTCTTTATTTCGCTTAGTCGATTGTCGTCGGTAATGAATTGGTCGCCTGTGCAAATCAAACCTTTATATACTCGGTCTTCTTCTGTGCGGTTTTCTAATATCTTATTAATGATATTCTCATCTCCCATAAATTTTAAAGGGAAGCCTTGTACTTGTCCTATTTCGTTGCCATCGCCACACCACACATCGTGGTATGCAACTTCGCTACCAACTACTACATCGCATACTTTAGATTTTATGTCAATGCCTCCTGCAAGTCCTGTGTTTATTATGCAGTCTGGCTCAAAGTTGGTTATTATATCGTGGCATCGTGTTGCTGCACACACCTTGCCAATGCCTGATTGTGAGACTATGATTTGGTGCCCGTTACACTCTCCAAAGAAGTATGTTACATTGTCGCAACAAATCTCTTCAATGTCTTTAAAAAGTCGTTTGGTGCACTCAAGCTCGCTTTGTAGTGCAACTACTATTGCTATTTTCATATCTTATTTAATTTTAAGTCTGTTTAGTTCTCGGCGGTATTTGGCCGCATTGTTGTTGTGCTCTCTTAATGTTGTTGCAAAGTTATGGTATCCCGAGAAGTCCTCTTTTGCACACATGTATATGTATTTTGATAGTTGGTAATTGAGCGTTTTTTCAATAGCTACTTTTGATGGTATGCGAATAGGTCCGGGAGGGAGTCCTTTATATTTGTATGTGTTATAAGGAGACTCTATTTCGAGATGTTTGTTCAATATGCGTCTTAACGAAAAATCGCCAGTAGCAAACTTGACGGTTGGGTCTGATTGCAATGGCATATCTATTTTTAACCTATTTATATATAGCCCTGCAACTGTTGCCATTTCGTCTGTTTTTTTTGTCTCTTCTTCAACTATAGATGCAAGTATTGTTATTTCGTATGGAGTCATTCCATTATCTTTAGCAATGTTTAATCTTGCTTCGTTCCAATATGAGTTATACTCTTTTTTCATTCTGTCTAAAAAGTTTTTGACAGATGAGACTTTGTATATGTTGTAACTGTCGGGCAGAAACATTGTGACAATGCTTACTGTGTCGAAACCATAGCTTTTGCATACGTCGTTATCACATATTGCATTATATAGTGAGTCGGCAGGCATGTTTAAATTCTTACAGATTGCGTTTGCTAATTCTCGCTTCGTTCTGATATTGTTAAATGTAATGGTTGATGTGCTGTTATCGCCTAATGCCAATAGGTTGTAGATGTTCCATGCACTCATTTGAGAAGTTATCTTGTAGAAACCATGATATCTGTTAACTTTTCTTTTTTTTATCTCAAATATCTTTTCTACCCAATATGCCGTGTTTTCGTTGCTGTTTTCTGATAATTTATTGCATACAGTTTCTAATGTGGTATTCTCGTCGATGTACAAAGTGTAGGTCTCCTTGCAATTATTCGGTGTGGTTATCTTATGATAAAGATAGTAACCAATACCTCCTGTAATAACCAATAGAGATATAATAACAATTATACCAACTTTTATATATTTCATCTTCATTTTATATCAATAGCCTTAATACAGTGCGAAGATACAACTTTTAATTGAGATAGTCTCTCTGAAGCTATTCTAACTTTTTAATTGCAAAATTAAAGAACATGACAAATGTGCTTTAGTTTGGCATATTTATTTGGTAATTTTGTGATAGAAATAGAAGAAGTTCTGTAAAATTGAAGATTATATGTATTGCGCCATCAATATGTATCGTAAAAAAAAGAGCTTGACGGTATAGAATTATTAGTCGTTATGAAGAGAAGGCGATGTGTCATAATTGACAAACTACTGTGTTGTTTTCAATATTAGGGCTCAGTCATGTACATAGGTACACTCCTTTCGCCCTAAATTTAAACGCCTTGTATTTTATCAATTCTTATAAATCTTAAGAGGCTGATATCAAAATTTGCATTTTGACACAGCCTCTTCATTATTTACTCCTCAACCTCTTTGAATTTACTTTTGTTTGCTCCACATTTTGGACATACCCAATCTTCTGGAAGGTTTTCAAATGGAGTTCCGGGAGGTATTCCTGAGTTTGGGTCTCCTTTTTGGGGGTCATATACCCATTTGCATTTAGTGCAATAGTACTTTTTCATATTATATTCAATAGATTAAATATGTTGGCGCTTATATTTCATCAAACATATCTTTTCCAACTCCACATACGGGACATACCCAATCTTCTGGTATTTTTTCAAATGGTGTGCCAGGTGCTATTCCACCGTCAGGATCTCCTACTTTGGGATCATATACCCAATCGCATACTGTACATACATACTTTTTCATAATTCTTTTGTTTTTTATTGCTATAACAAGTTAATAATATGTTTAGTTTTTGTCTTTTTAATTTTGTTACAAATAAAATTCATATCATTAATATAATCAAACAGATTTATTATATATTTGTATTGATAAAACCGATTAATAATATTTATTATGACTCTTCAACAGTTGGAATATATTGTTGCCGTTGATAAATACAGACACTTTGTTAAAGCGGCAGAATCTTGTGAGATAACACAATCTACATTAAGCTCTTTAATACAAAAATTAGAGAACGAATTGGATGCAATAATATTTGATAGAACAAGTCATCCAATAAAACCTACGGTAATTGGAGAGTCGATTATTGCACAGGCAAAAATCATATTATATAACGCAGAACAACTTAAAGAGTTTGTTCAATCTCAAAGAAAAGAGGAGAGTGGTTCTCTTCGTATAGGAACTGTATCTACAATTGCTCCTTATATTCTTCCTAAGCTATTCAAAAAGCTATCTACTGAACATTCACAAATACAAGTGTCAGTTGAGGAGGCAAGAATATTGACTATTACAGAAAAGCTGGAACGAGCAGAACTTGATGTCGCTATATTGCCAATGCCTATTGATAATAAAGAACTGCTGGAGATTCCTATATACAAAGAGAGATTTATGGCTTATGTATCTCCAAGTGAATCGTTTTTTGATAAAGAGCAAGTGTGTGTAAGTAAGATGCCGACAGAAAACTTGTGGGTATTAAGAGAGGCATACTGTCCAAACAGTGGTAAATTTACATTTTGCTGTAAGGAGAAAGGTAATGCTGCTATATATGAGGCAGGAAGTATAGAAACATTGGTTAAAATTGTTGATGAGAATGGCGGTTTTTCTATTATTCCTGAGTTGCATGTAGCCCTTTTGTCTCCAGAACAACAAAAGAGGATAAAACCTATGTGTAATCCAGAACCATCAAGAGAAGTTGCTTTAGTAGTAAGAAAGGATTTTGTTAAGGAGCGATTACTAAATATTCTTGCAAAAACCGTGATTGATGTTATTCCTGAACATATGGTAAATGAAAGAGTAAAGAAATATAGCATAAAGCTATAAATCTTTACTCATCAATATATATAAATCTATATAATCTATAATATAGAGTCGATAGCCTCTTTTAATTTATTTTTAGGAAGTCCTCCAACCATAATTCGAGGATTCTTATCCATTGGTATAAATAGTAGGGTAGGTATTGTTCTGATTCCAAAAGCGGCAGATAGTTCTTCCTCTTGGTCTACATCTACTTTATAAATATCAACTTTGCCCTCGTATTCATTTGATACTTCCTCAAGAATAGGAGATAGAGCTTTACAAGGTCCACACCATTGAGCATAAAAGTCAATTACAGCAGGCTTATTCCCCAAAAACTTCCAGCTATCTTTGTTCTCTTCTATATTTGATACTCTTTTTAAGAACTCATCTTTTGTTAAATGTATTGTTGCCATAATTTTAAATATTTATTTGTTAATAATTTCTTTTGTTTTCTGATGCAAAAATAAATCAACCATTTTAATCTATCAAACAGATTTTATATATAAGACTATCGATATTATCGATATGAATAAGTGTCGTATACTAATTCAATTCATAGAACAGATTTTTTGGTTTTTTGGTTCGAAGTGGTATATGTTTGCTGTTTGTATACAATGTTGGCTTTAAGAAATTTCTATTTATATAAATTTCTTATAACGAAGAATCTAATTTATATTTGCACTTAATATTAATAGGAAACTAAAATAGCCTTGTTTACTTATATTGTGCAATTTGATATTATATATAATTTTGCTATCTATTGTTCTAAATAGAGGTTGGAATGTAATAGGCTGTTTACAAAATTTTGTTTAGATGAAGAAAAGGATTTTATTGGGATTAATAATTTTAATGACAACATCTTCGGTATTTGCAGGTGGCTTGTTGACAAATACAAACCAAAGTGCTGCATATGTGAGAAATCCATCTCGTGATGCGGCTATTGATGTTGATGCTGTTTATTATAATCCTGCAGGTGTGGCGTTCTTGGATAGAGGTTTTCATCTATCATTAAACTATCAAGCAGCTGTGCAAAATCGTCAAATATCATCAACCTTTAAACTATACCAATTTAATTTAAATAACCACACAGAATATCGTGATTTTAATGCAAAAGCAGTAGCTTCTGTAATTCCGTCAATACAATTTGCGTATGTAATTAATGATAAATGGTCAATAGCTTCGCAATTTTCAATAGTTGGAGGAGGAGGAACTTGTGAGTTCAAAGATGGATTGTCGATGTTTGAAGGAATGATTGCAGGTAAAATATTAGCACCTTATACTGTAAATCAATCTTTAACCGGTAACCAAATTATATATGGGCTTCAAGTAGGAGCTACTTATAAAATCATTAATCAGTTATCTGTTGCTATCGGACTTCGAGGAGTGTATGCAAGTATGGCTTATAAAGGTTGTATGAATGGTATTACTGTCAATGGAATGAATTCTGCATATCTTGCAAATATAGCAACAATGCTTCCTGATGGAGAAGAAAAGAATTATCTCCTTGCTACAAGTCAATTAATATCGGATTATACACTAGATTGCACTCAAAGAGGATTCGGAGTAACGCCTATTGTTGGTGTTGATTTTAAAATGGGGCAATGGAATGTTGCTGTTAAATATGAATTCCGTACAAAACTTAACCTTAAAAATAAATCGAACAATAGTGAGAATGTAGATATTTTGATGCCTGAGTATAAAGATGGAGTATCAGTTCGTTCTGATATTCCGGCTCTTTTTGCAATAGGTGTTGAATATTCGCCTATTAAATCTTTGAGACTAAGCGGAGGATTCCATCATTATCATGATAAAGCAGCGTATGGAGTTGCTTCTGATGTAAGAGATAATACTATTGAGGGTCTATTTGGTATTGAGTATGATGCTCACAAAGTAGTAACAATAAGTGCTGGTATGCAACGTACAAAGTTTGGTTTTGGTGATGAACAAATAAAAGATACAAACTTTAACCTGAGTTCATGGAGTATTGGTGTTGGCGCTCAATTTAATTGTACTCGCTTCATGAAAGTAAATGTTGGATATTTTCACTCTTTCTATGAAGAGCGTGATGTGCAAAATGCTAATGGCATACCAACAATGAACAATAACTATAATCGTACAAACGATTTGGTTGGAGCAAGTATTAACTTCAAATTCTAAAATAATATGAAAGGAAAAGAGGTTGATACTTGCAGATATAATGATAGTGCGGAAACGCTATACTCTCTTTTAGAGTCGTCGCTACAAGTAATTCCTGATTATAGAGCCATATATAGGATATTGGATAATGTATATGTTAGGGTACTGAATCAAAATACATCATTTGTAACAATAAAACTTGTAGGCAGATTTGCAAAAACAGATTACCTGTTAAAAGAAAATAATGCTGCCGTTGAATTGACTCACTCTGTTAATGATTTCAGAGTAAGAATAAAATCGATAGATGGCTTCTTAGCTGATGAATTGGAGGAGTATTATACATACGATATTAAAACTCTTGCTCAATTTATAAGTTTAGTATATAAATCTCCTATACCCAAATCCATATCGGAACTATTTCCTGATGGTGTATTATATAAAAAGAGAGGAAATTCGTTTGCCGATTACATAAGAGTTATTGTGAACGATTGGGATAGTGAATATATATACTGTACATGCGAGGATTTTGGTGATGAATTGACGATTCTTTATGGGAAAGAGTGTGGTATATATAAATATGATTGGAGTTATATTTCTAATATTTTACAAAAAAACACTCAACTAAATATCATAAAACCAATTGATGAAAAAGGTATTATAATACCCGAACTTATAATATTTGAACCTGACTATTTGGTTGATATATCATCTATTGCCTCTTGTTTTGAATTCTATGCTGAGGATGCAATACTATATCTTATAAACAAGATTAAACCAAGCATAAATACAAGTGCAATATTGTTAGGTAATTTGGCAGGACAGCTTCTTGATGAGGAGATACATTCAAAAGAGCATGAAACGTCATATAATGATAGTGTTAAGAGTTTCTTTAAAAAGAATTCGTTAGCATTGCTTACTACAAGTATTGAGTCAGATTTTCATACAAAAGCTAAGCAACAAAAAGAGAATATCCATACATCAATAGGAGTGGAGTTGCCTAAAAAGGTCTCTGCTTTTGACTTCAATAAAACACTATTGGAACCCTCATTCTTTTGTGAAATGTTGGGATTACAAGGGCGTATGGATCTTCTTCAATCTGATTTTTCTCTATTGATAGAACAAAAGTCGGGTAAATGTGGATTCCCTCAGACAAATATCAACACTCCAATAGCCCATAAAAAGCATTACGTTCAAATGCTTCTTTATATGGCTATATTGCGATATAATTATTCAGAACAATATAAGCAGAACAATTATAAACTAAATGCGTTTTTATTATACTCAAAATACAAAAACAGTTTGTTGGGATTAGGGTTCGCACCTGAGTTGCTATACGATTCATTGAAAATAAGAAATGAAATAGTAAGCAATGAATATAAATATTCAGAAGAGGGGATTGATGTTTTAAGAGGACTTATACCTGAAGATTTAAACAAGAACAACATAAATAATAAGTTATGGAGTAACTACACGTATCCGCAGCTAAAGTCTCTGTTGTCTCCAATAAGCAATGCTTCAGAATTGGAGAGAGAGTATTATCTGCGATTCCTTAAATTTATAGAAACAGAGCATATATATTCAAAAACAGGAAATAGATTAAAAGAGAATTCCGGTTTTGCTTCGAAATGGCACGATACTCTTGAAGAAAAACGTAATGCAGGAAATATCTATGATAAATTAACTTTGATATCTCCGCCTCAAAACAAAGACGGAGTAGTGGATGAGGTTGAATTAAGATTTAATCAAACGGTAAATCAGGATGTGGCAAATTTCAGAGTAGGGGATATTGTAATATTATATCCATACAGTAATGAAGAAGTGCCGGATTTAAGAAAAACAATTGTGCATCGTTGTTCTATAGTGTCAATAGATGCAGAAACAATAAAACTTTCGTTAAAGGCTCCGCAAACCAATGCAAAGTTATTCTTAAAGGATAGTGATAAGGTTTGGGCTATAGAGCACGACTTTATGGAGTCGTCATATAGCAGTCTTTATAAAGGTATGCATAAATTCCTCTCTGCACCAAAAGAGCGCAGAGATTTAGTATTGTTGCAACGTAATCCCAAAATTGATATAACAAAACGATTAAATGGCGATTATGGAAACTTTAATCAATTAGCTTTAAAAGTTAAACAGGCTGAGGAGTTCTTTTTGATAATTGGTCCACCCGGAACAGGGAAAACCTCTTTTGGATTATTGACAACACTAAAAGAGGAGTTGACAGAAAGGGACTCAAATGTATTGTTGCTTTCATATACAAACAGGGCAGTAGATGAAATTTGTTCTAAACTTGTAGAGGAGAACATAGATTTTATCCGTATAGGGGGAAAGAATTCGTGTGGCGAGCAATACAAAGAGTTTTTGTTTGAGAACAAAACCAAAAATTGCAATAATATAACCGAGCTTAATAATCTGATATCAAACACAAGGGTATTTGTAGGAACAACGGCATCTATAAATGGTAGCTTATCACTTTTTGATCTAAAACAATTCAATCTTGCTATAATTGATGAAGCATCGCAAATATTGGAGCCTAATATAATAGGTATATTATCTGAAGAGAGGGATGGTGTTTCTGTTATTAAAAAATTTGTGATGATTGGTGATCATAAACAGCTACCGGCTATTGTTCTGCAACCTAAAGATGAATCAAGAACTGATAGTAAGCTACTAAATGATATCTATTTGAAAGATTGTTCGCTATCTATGTTTGAACGATTACTAAGAAAGTATGCTGAAAACGATACGGTAACATATATGCTTACAAAACAGGGACGCATGCATGCCGAAATAGCAGAAATCCCCAATATGCAATTTTATAATAATAAATTAGATATTGTTCCTCTTTCGCATCAAACAGAGGAGATGATGGCAATTAATAGTGATGTCTCATTATTAAATATATTGTCATCGCATAGAGTAATATTCTTTGAAGCAAAAAACAGTACTACAAATCATAATAATAAGGTAAATAGGAGAGAGGCAGAAGTAATAGCCGATTTGGTATATACTATATATATAAAGGAGCAACATGACTTTGATATAGATAAAACAGTTGGAGTGATTGTGCCTTATCGTAATCAAATAGCAACTATTAAAAACATACTGCAATGCAGATACCCGGAACTGAACCTTGATAAGATAACAATAGATACCGTAGAGCGTTTTCAAGGAAGTCAGAGGGATTGCATAATATATGGTTTGACGATATCAGAGAGGTGTCAATTGAATTTTTTAACAGAAAATTCTTTCATCGAAGATGATAAAGTCATAGACAGAAAGCTTAATGTTGCCATGACTCGTGCAAAAAAACAGATGATTTTTGTTGGAAATGGTGCTCTAATTTCAGAAAATCAGTTGTATTCTCAACTCCTAAACTACGTAAAACAAAAAAAATCATACTTCATATATAATTTTACATAAAAATATTTGCTTGATAATCAGTTATGTAATAAAATATGCAAAAATTTATTCTAAAAAATTTTGCAGATAAATAAAATTATTCTACTTTTGTAATGATTTCAAAAGTGAAATAATTACAAACAAAATGGAAGTCAAAAATAAAATAGATGAAACAGGTCATGAACGATTAGTCAGATGTGGAATAAGACCATCAGTTCAACGTTTGGCAGTCATGAACTATTTAATGGAGAATAGAGTGCATCCGACAGTTGACAAAATATTCAGCGATTTGTATCCATCAATGCCAACTCTGTCACGAACAACCGTATATAATACATTAAAACTATTGGTAGAAAGTGGAGCGGCAATAATGTTGACCATTGATGAAAAGAATACAAGATTTGATGCAGATACAAAGCCTCATACACATTTTATGTGTAACAAATGTGGAGCTGTAATAGATTTAAATATAAATCCTCCAATATTAAGAGGCAATTACATTGATGAATGTGAAATATTAAATTCAGAACTATTTCTATACGGATATTGTCCTGAGTGCGCAAATAAAAACAAAAACTAAAAAAAAGAATAATAAACTAATTAATAAACAATTTAAAAAGAAAAGATTATGGAAAAGAAATGGATTTGTTCAGTATGTGGTTATATACATGAAGGTGAAAATGCTCCTGAGAAATGCCCTCTATGCAAAGTTCCTGCAGAGAAATTTCAAGAGAAAGTAGAGAGTGGTAAATTGGAGTTTGTTCAAGAGCATGTTATCGGAGTAGCAAAAGGTTGCGACGAGGAGATGATTAAAGATTTGAACAACCACTTTATGGGAGAGTGTACTGAGGTTGGTATGTATTTGGCAATGAGCCGTCAGGCTGATCGCGAGGGCTATCCCGAAATTGCAGAGGCATTCAAACGTTATGCATGGGAGGAGGCTGAACATGCTGCTAAATTTGCAGAACTTCTTGGAGATGTTGTATGGGATACAAAAACAAACCTTGACAAGAGAATGAACGCAGAGAGCGGAGCATGTGCAGATAAATTCCGTATTGCAAAACGTGCTAAAGAGTTGAATCTTGATGCAATTCACGATACAGTTCACGAAATGGCAAAAGACGAGGCTCGTCACGGAAAAGGATTTGAGGGCCTATTCAACAGATACTTTAAAAAATAATATATCTAAATAGATTTTTATAGATAGGGGAGGTTGTATAAAATTACAATCTCCTCTTGTTATATGTATTGATTGAATAGACTAAACTTTTTTGATTGATAAACATTTACTAACTTTGCAGAACTTAAAAAGAGAAGTTAAAATTAAATGTATCCAATAAAAAAGCTATTAAAACTTATAGTTTCGCCACAAAGTGGTTGGAACACAATATCTGAAGAGGAAGGAGTTACAGCAGAAAAGCTATCCTCATCGATATTGTATCCCGTTCTTGGATTATTTGCCATTATAGTATTTTTTATGGAGATAGAGTTTACTTTACAACGAAGTGATTCGGGTATTGAAAAAGCAATACAGTATGCAGTTGTAGCATTTGTTCAGTTTTTTTTGACATACTATATAGTATCGTATGTGGCAAAGAAAATATTCAAACAATATAATACAAAAAAGTGTAATATATATTTTGTATATTTAGTAACACTAACAACTCTGTTTTATCTTATAATGACACTCTTTGCTGAGTATGTTGGCTATGTGGCACCACTATCTCTATTTGTAATGTACCAGGCATGGATTGGTTATAAATATATAAACCCGGGAGCAGAAAAGATAGATACGAAGTTTGTATTACCGATGTCTGTTATGATATTAATGCTTCCATTAGTAATATCTTTAATATTACGAACCCTATTAACACTAATTTAGATGAAAGTAAAGACACAAGTAAATATAAAAAACAAACGAGCGACGTTTGACTACGAACTTATAGATAAATATAAGGCAGGGATTGTACTAACCGGAACTGAAATAAAGTCAATAAGAGAGGGAAAAGCTGGTTTGGTTGACACATTTTGCTATTTCGTAAATGGCGAGTTGTGGGTAAAAAATATGTATATAGCTGAGTATTTTTACGGAACATACAATAATCACAGCACTCGAAGAGACAGAAAGCTATTGCTCACAAAAAAAGAGTTACGAAAAATATCAAGAACTGATAAAGAATCGGGATTCTCAATTATTCCAACAAGGTTGTTTATTGATGAAAACGGACGAGCAAAATTGGATATAGCTGTAGCAAGAGGTAAGAAAACATACGACAAACGCCAATCTATTAAAGAGCGAGAAGATAAACGCACAATGGACAGAATGTTTAAACAGTAACTCTGCTGCAAACGATTAAGATTTTCTCTTTATTCATATCGGTGGTGGCAAAAACGTAAGTATTGCCACCATCTTTAATTTTAAGCCTTTTTCGTAACTCATCAACTTTTAATGGGAAGTTTCGAGCTGTAATATTTGCCTCGGGCAAAGTCTTGTATAAATTCTTTATCTCCTTTGATGAGAAAGGAATAACTTTCTCAATTTTAAATTTTCTACCTTGAAAATCTGGAATCAAACCCTCTGAAGTATAAATATGGCTGCTTTGTGCCAATTTATATGAGCTATAATGCTTTGCTACCGATTTAAATGCTCCCGATTTAAGAATAGAGGCAGAAGGCTCGTATAGATAATTTAATGGTTTTGAATATTTAATATCAGAGATGTTTGCCTCATCAGAATATTTAAATTTGAAGACCGAAGTAGAAGAGGGGAGAATGTCAACGCAAACAATATTAATATCTAAAGAGTTAACGTTGTCTTTATTTAATCTGAACAACAACTCTTTGCACTCATTCTTGTATGATATAACATATATATCACAAACATACTCCAGCTCTTTAATCGACATTGAGATATCTGCCATTGGTGAAGCTTTGATATAAATATCTTTTGCCACCTCAAACATACGAGGTAGCAGCTCCACAACATTTGGTTCGCAGTCGGCAAAAGCAAACATACGTTTATTCGCTTCTCCTCTACGAGCCGGGTCTATATATAGAGCATCGAAATTGATATCGGTTTTTAAAAACTCTGTGCAATCTCTGTTAACAACTTCAATGTTTTTCTTTAGTATTTCAAAATTGTGTTTTGCTACTGAACAATAATCCTCAAAACGTTCAACGTATGTAACACTATTTATAGCAGAGGAGAAAGCCATTGTGTCTATGCCAAGTCCGCCTGTTAGGTCACAAATTGAGTTATAATGTCCCTTTAAAATATCTGCTTTATATTTTGCAACAGCTTCGCATGTACACTGTTCTGCTGATAAAAGAGAGGGAAATAAATATTTATCGCAAGAGGCAACAAACGGAAGTTTCTCTTTAATCTTTTGTCTTGCTTCAATTTGGTCAATGGCAAACGGTACATCAAAATCTGAGACTTTTGAATATTTCAAACGCAACGATAAGCAATTATCGTTAGCATGAGAATATACAAAATCCCAAAACTTATGACTTTCATTTATATCAACCATATTGTAAAAACAGAGTGAGTTTATAAATTCTCAACAAAAGTAATACTTTTATCAATAATATAACTATTAATAACCTCACATATATAAACAAAGCACAAATACCGAGTGTTATTTAAGTGAATTTCAAAATTTAGGATTATGAAAGGTTTATGTTTAGTAACTGCCTTTATAGGTGGTGTGGCGGCAGGAGCTGCTATTGGAATGTTATTTGCTCCAGCGAAAGGGTCAGAGACTCGTGCAAACATTTATGATTTTATGAGTAAGCATGGAATTAAGCTTTCAAAGAGCGATCTTGAAGAGTTAAAACAATGCGTAACGCACGAATGTGGATGTGGAAGTGAGCCTAAAACCACTTAATGAAAAAACTTTTAATTTGTTATGACAGAAAATGTAACAAACAATTTGTTGACGGAGGTTAAAGAGTACCTCCGTCTGCGTAAAGAGTTGGTAGAGACCGAACTTACGATAAAAGCAACACAGCTTATATCATCATTGATATTGGCGGTTATATCAATTATATTCATAACTCTCTCAATAACATTTTTTGTGTTCTCGTTTGTATTCTATTTAAGAACATATACCGGCGACATATATGCATTTATAGTAGGAGGTGCAATATATATTCTGTTATGGATACTATTATATCTTTTGAAGAAAAGAATAATAATAAACCCAATAGCAAAATTTATAAATAAGATAATATGCATATGAACTACATCGATAAATTGGAAGCAAAAAGAATACTCTTAAAGGAGGAGGTATCGGTTAAAGAGAAAAAGTTATCAGATATCTACAAATCTCTATTTGACAATACTCAAGACGATATAATAGGAAGAATAGCAAAGAAGCTATCCTTAATAACCACATTCAGCAATGGAATAAGAATAGGCCTATCGGTTTTTAAAACTATTTTTTAGAGAAAAAGCCGAATTTGACATTGAGCATAATGGGTTTTTTACTAATTTTGTCCAACGGATTAAAAGGAAAAGACCGCATAAATTATGTTTAAAATAAGAGAACATATATACCTATTTATAATTGCAGTTATATGCTCGTTTGTAACAACCGTTTCGGCGAATGAGAGTAGCTATAAAGAGAATTTCTATAATTTGTTCATAAGCGGAAATGTCAGCAAATGGGATAATCTAATAACTCAATTTGAATCTGATAATACAAAGAAAGATGAATCTGCAAAATTTGAGCTATTGGAATACTATTACGGGTATATAGGACATTTGATAGACATAAAAAATGAAGATAGAGCAGAAGAATATCTAAAAAAAGCAGTACCATTAGCGGAAGAATTAGTAAACAAATATCCAAATAACGCATTGTTAAGAGGATACAATGCAAATATCATAGGATTCCAAATAGCGGTCTCTCCATTACGAGCAGCCACTCTTGCACGAGGAATGATGAAGGATGCAAAATTATCAATAACACTTGCGCCAAATGATGCTATTGTAAACATTCTATCAGGAAACATATTCCTATATATGCCTGATTTTATAGGAGGTGACACAAAAAAATCACTATTACAATACAAAAAAGCATTAGCGGAATTTGAAGCAGATGAGAAATTAAGAGAAAACAATTGGATGTATCTGCAACTAATGGTTACAATTGGTATAGTATATGAGAAATTAGAAAACTATGCCGAAGCAAAAAATATGTATGAAAAAGCGTTGAAGATATATCCAAACTATCCTCACGTGCGAGATAAAAAATATCCAAATATTCTAAAGAAAATAGAGAAGAAATGACAGGAGAATATATTGAAACCACACTTGTAATAAACCCCTATTCGGAAGATGTTGCAGATGTAATGGCAGCACTTTTGGCAGCTGAAGGTTATGAAACATTCATACCCACAGAGGATGGCATAAAATGCTATGTCCTAAAAGAGGTATATTCAGAGCAAGCAGTAAAAGATGCCATAGAACAAAACCCATTCGATTGTACAATTGAGTACTCAACCATTGAAGTAGAAGACGAAGATTGGAACAAAACATGGGTAGAAGAGAGTTTTACATCAATTTTCATAGGGGAAGAGTGCGTAATACACTCTCCTAAAGATGCTGTAGGAGAGGATAAGAAGTACAACATCTTAATTAACCCCATAATGGCATTTGGTAGTGGACATCACCAAACAACTGCCATGATGACAAAATGGTTGTTAAATGAAGATATTGAAGGGAAAACCGTGTTAGATATGGGGTGTGGAACAGCAATACTTGCAATAGTTGCAACAAAACGTGGAGCAAACAACGTATGTGCAATAGATATTGACCAACGAGCATATCGCAATGCTATTGACAATGCAACATTAAACAACTGTAGCCAAATGGATGTGAGATTGGGTGGAGCTGAAGCAATTGCCAACTCAACTTTTGACATTATATTGGCGAACATAAACAAAAACATTTTGATTGCAGATATGGAGAAATATGCCAAAGCAACAAACTCCAATGGAACATTATTTGTTAGCGGCTTCTATGCTTCAGATATAGAGGATATTGCTGCCGTAGCATTAAACCATGGCTTTAACCTTGTAGCTAAACAAGAAGACACAGATTGGGTGTCTCTAAAATTTATAAAGAGATAAGTTTTTATATCATCGAATAAGAGATTATTTATATATAATTGATACAAAAGATTATATATATTAAAATATAAACAGTATATTTGTAACAGTAATCAATATTGATTACACCATATTTTGATAATTTGCTCAAACGCTCTCGAATCACCACCTCGAAATAGAAACGAGCAAACAAATACACAATTGAGTTTGTACCATAGGGTGCAGACTGAACCATTGTGTATTCGGCTTGTGGTGAGCCTGAGAGCGTTGGCGAGAGTCTGCGCTTTATTTTTTTATAGTTAGTGCAGATTTGAATTATTGGCAATAATGCACATAACTATAAAAATTGAAATTATGAATCCAAAAGTAGAAGAGTTCATCAATAAGATGAAAGAAGAACAAGAAAAGCAAAAAAAGGAGTATCTTATCTCTCTTGGTTTGGTGGATGAAAGTAAAAGTATAAATACTATAGAAATTCTTGATAAATGTGATGGAACT
The DNA here is from genome assembly GCA_017546805.1 of Muribaculaceae bacterium. Classification (GTDB taxonomy): domain Bacteria; phylum Bacteroidota; class Bacteroidia; order Bacteroidales; family G3-4614; genus Caccoplasma_A. The sequence goes on from JAFYRT010000056.1 coordinate 19,074, forward strand.
AATGACTGTGAGTGGGATTTTAAACTACAAAAATATTGTAAAAAAGTCCAAAAGTATGAGGCTTTAGATGTTACAGATGAGGAGTATCAAGAGATTTTAAAATATGCCCCTATTGCAGAAACGCAAAGGTCAAATGAATTAAAACCAAATAAGAAACCAGCTTCTCAGACTAGATGGTCGAATGTTATATGTACTACAGCAATTATTTTAGCAGTTGTTGCTGTTATTATAGGAATCATATCTATATCTTTTGCTGATTCGTTTATGCCTATAATATGGATTGCTATATATCTTATAATATATATACCGGCAGTAATTGGCTTTGCAAGGATTGTTGAAGCTGCTGAAAAATACCTACAGAAATAGATTTTTTGATATATATCATAATCTTTTTACCTCTTTTTAAACAAACTCTTTTCGTAAGGTGTTAGTTAATCGAATATAAACTAATGCCGATATGAAAAGAGTTTTTTTATTATCTGTTATGACATTTGTTGTAGCAGTTGTTTATGCTAAACCTTCGGAGGAAAAAGTAGAGAGGGAGAGAGCATTGATTTTTATCACAGGCGATAATGTTCCTGCAGAGGTTAAAGTTACGGTCGATTTATTTAAGGAGAGTGAATCTCCATATTTTCAAGATCCAAGAGCTCCGCGTTTTATTATGGTTGACCGAAAGAATCGTGTAGCATTTGGTATCGGAGGTTATGTAAAGGCTACAACGTCGTATGATTTTGCTGGCGTAGCAGATGATATTGATTTTGTTACTTACGATATACCTGTTCCTAAAGGAGATTTTGATAAGAGTCAACTACTTATGGATGCTTCAACATCTCGTCTTTTCTTTAAATTGGTAGGGCAGAATAAATATCTTAAAAAGTTTAGTGCTTATATAGAAACAGATTTTAGAGGGAATAATTATTCATTGCGTTTGAGACAAGCGTACGTTTCGTTCAGAGGTATGATTATGGGACAAACTTGGAGTACGTTCGTAGATTTGGCGGCTATTCCTCCTACAATCGATTTTGAAGGTCCTACAGCTTCGGTAGCTGCCAGAAATGTTCAATTTAGATATACAATTCCTTTCAGAAATAATTGGGAGTTTGCATTGGCAATTGAGAATCCTAATTATACTGCAACAATGAATGATTTTACTCAGATTGCAAGACAACGTTGTCCTGATATTCCAATGTATCTTCAATATAAATGGCAAAATGGCTCGCATTTGAGAGTATCTGGTATATTAAGGGGTATGAGATACAATGATTTGCTTGCAATGAAAGGTCGTACATCTTTTGGCTGGGGTGTTCAAATGAGTGGCTTGGCTAATATGTCATCTAAGTTTACGATGTATTATCAAGGTGTATACGGAAAAGGTATATCAAGGTATATTAATGATTTAGGTGGTAATAATCTTGATTTGGCTATATCGGAGAATGGAGGTAAATTAGAACCTGTTCCTGCGGCGGGCGCAGTTTTAGGTTTGCAATACAATATATTAGACAACCTATTTGCTTCGGTCAATTATAGCTATCTAAGGTTATTTGATAATGGAGATTTGTTATACTCTCCCTCAATGTACAAACAGGGTCAATATGTTGCAGCTAATATGTTTATGACTCTTGCCAATGATTGGCAGTTTGGCGTTGAATATCTTTGGGGAGCAAGGAAGAATCAGGATGATTTGAAATCCATTGCAAATAGAGTCCAGATTATGGCTCAATATAATTTCTAAAACTAATTTTATTCTCTCTCTTTAGGCTGTATCAAAATTTCTTGATTTTGTGCAGCCTTTTTTTGTTTATAGTTAAAATATGAGCAGATAAAGGGTAATATGTGAAAATTTATAACTAATTTTGCATCTACAGCAGGACAATCTGTCGCTGATATGTTTTAGTATTGGAGGAAAGTCCGGGCAACATAGGGCACCATATTTCCTAACGGGAAGCTATCCGCGAGGGTAGAGTAGCGTAACAGAAAATAACCGCCTCTTCGGAGGTAAGGGTGAAAAGGTGAGGTAAGAGCTCACGGGTGGCTATGGCGACATAGTTGCGGTACGTCTTATGGGTTGTAAGGTTATGTATATCGGCGCATTAGGGCTGCCCGTCCGATGCCGAGGGGTAAACCGCTAAAGCTTTATGGCAACATAAAGACGAGATAAATGACAGATACCAACTTCTTAGTTGGCACAGAACCCGGCTTATAGGCCTGCTGTTTTTTTATGTATGGGATTTAAAAATAAAATAAATCGTGCAAAGTTATTCTTAATTGAAAACATTTTGCATACCCCTGAAAGGGAACTAACAGGTTTATGGCGTAATTTACGTAAATTGGTGACCGTAATTCGTATTACTGCCAAACACTTTTTGGATGATGAGTTGCAGTTGCGAGCATCGGCATTAACTTACAATACAATGCTTGCAGTGGTTCCTATTTTTGCGTTGTTGATAGCAATTGCCGGAGGTTTCGGTTTTGAAAAAATAATTGAGAGTCAGATTCTGGAATCATTCCCTGCTCAAAGAGATGCTATTTCCACTGCATTTCAGTTTGTAGATAACTATCTTAAATTTTCACGATCTGGTGTTGTTATAGGTATTGGAGTTGTATTCTTATTATGGAGTGTAATAAGTTTGTTGTCCAATATTGAAATGACAATGAACAGAATATGGCAAGCAAAGGAACGTTCGTTGTATCGTAAGATAAACGATTACACATCGCTGTTTATCGTATTGCCTATTTTGATGATTCTATCATCAGGAACATCTGTGGTGATTACGACTTTTCTTAAAGATGCAGAAGAGAGTTTTGGCTTTATAACTCCGCTTATATATAAACTTTTAGAACTGTCGCCATATTTATTTACAATCATATTTTTTATAGTGGCGTATTTGTATATACCTAATACTAAAGTAAAATTCAAATATGCTCTTACTGCGGGAATAGTTTGTGGTATTGCATTTCAAGTATTTCAATTTTTATATTTGAATGGACAGATTTGGGTGTCGAAATATAATGCAATATACGGAAGTTTTGCATTTCTTCCTTTGTTATTGTTATGGATGCAGTTGTCGTGGTTGATATTCTTATTTGGAGTGTTATTTACGTTTTCAATGCAGACGGCAGATTATGGCAATGAGGAGAAATTGAAAAAAATCAGTTCGCAATATTACGATTTTATACTACTAATAATCTCATGTGTTGTTGTTCAACGTTTTGATAAGGGATTACCTCCATTAACTCTTCAAAATATCTCAAAATCATATAATATTCCAATCAGAGTTGCTAAGTTGGTAATAAATAAATTGATTTCGGCAGGAATAATTATTGAGACTCTTAATGAAGATGCTCGAGTACCTTCATATCAGCCAGCTTTTGATATATCGAAACTCTCTGTGGGAATGCTCTTAAATAAAGTAGATTTAGAGGGTGCAGGAGAAAAGAACTTTAGAGTTAATCGTAACGATAAATATAAATTGCAATGGGATACTATTATTGATGCACGAAAAGGTATGTATGAAGCAACTAATAATATCCTTGTCAAAGATTTAATTATAGAACAACCTAATAAATAAATATTTATATGAAAAAGAAAATTATAACATCTTCAAAAGTACCTGCTGCTATTGGTCCATATAGTCATGCAGTGGAAGTTAATGGTTTTTTATTTGCATCAGGACAATTGGGTATTGACCCAACTACATCTGATTTTGTTGAAGGAGGAATTAAAGAACAAACAGAGCAAGCATTGAAAAACGTTTCTAATTTACTTGCCGATGCGGGTTATTATATGGATAACGTTGTTAAAACAACTGTATTTTTAGCAGATATGGCTATGTTTGCAGAGATGAATGAGGTGTATGCAAAATACTTTAAATTTGATTTTCCTGCACGCTCTGCAGTTGCTGTAAAAACTCTTCCAAAAGGTGGACTTGTTGAAATTGAAGTTATTGCTTCAAAATAATTAACAATAAGTATATAAACAAAAAATCCCAAAGGCAACCTTGGGATTTTTGTTTTTTAGGTGTTACTTATACTTTTAATTCTCTAAATACTCCAATAAATCTGCCACAACAAAAGTGCTTCCTCCAACATATATTGTGTCTGTGGGTGCAGCACACTCCATTGCTTTGTTATATGCCTCTGGTACAGTTTTGAATATTTCTCCTTTTAGATTGTAAGAGGATGCAACTGCTTCAAATTCTTCAACATTCATAGCTCTTTGCCCTGAAGGTTGAGTGAAATAATATTTTGCATTTTGTGGTAATAGAGATATTACCCCTTCAATATCTTTATCGTTTACCATACCAAACACAATATGAAGAGCGTTTCCGCTTTGTTCCGAAATTTGTTTGGCTGTATATGTTATTCCTCCGACATTATGACCTGTATCGCATATAACTTTTGGCGATGTTCTTAATATCTCCCAACGTCCGCGTAGTCCTGTAAGTTTAGTTACTTGAGCAAACCCCTCTCTTATATTGGCATCGGTGATGTTATACCCTTGTTCTTGAAGTATTGCTACAGATTGCAATATTGTTGCTGCGTTTTTAAGTTGGTAAATACCTCCGAGGGCAAAGATAAGTTGCTCATATTTTTCGAAATCCAAAACAAGTTTGCCTTCGTCTAAATATTGATATCCCTTTAATGGTATATTCTTTTCGGCAAACTCTATTTTTGAATTATGTCCTTTTGCTTTTTCAATAAATACATTTGCATATCTATCGTCCCATTCGCCAATTACAACGGGCGTGTTATCTTTTATAATTCCGGCTTTTTCAGTTGCTATGGCTTGATATGTATCTCCGAGTAAATATGTGTGTTCCAAACTTATGTTTGTTATAACTGATAGAATAGGGGAGATAATGTTTGTACTATCCAATCTGCCTCCTAAACCTGTCTCTATTACAGCTATATCAATATCTTCTGATGCAAAATAGCTAAATGCCAATTCTGTTACCCATTCGAAAAACGAAGGAGATATTTTTTCTGCTTCAAGTTTGTGTTTCTCAGTGAACTCAACAATGAAGTTTTGAGGTATTTTATTGCCATTTACTCTTATTCGTTCTCTGAAATCGGTAAGGTGAGGTGAGGTATATAAACCTGTTTTGTATCCTGATGCTTGCAGTATTGCAGCAAGTGTGTGCGAAACCGAGCCCTTGCCATTGCTCCCAGCCACGTGAATTGTTTTAAACCTTTTATGAGGAGAGTTGCAAAGAGCATCTAAAGCTTCAATGTTTTGCAGCCCCGGCTTATATGCTTTTGTCCCCTCTTTTTGGTAAAGTGGCAATCTTGTATATAGATAATTTATAGTCTCTTCGTATGTCATAATCAGTAAAGTAAGTATCCTGTAATGCCTGCGAGTATTACAATTAAAATAGGGTGTAATTTAGCATATCTCACCAATAGAAAAGCAACTACGCAGATAGCAATGCTTTTAGTGTAATCGGGAAAATTTTCTTTGTTCATCAGAAGAAGTGCTGCTGATGCTATCATACCAACTACAACAGGACGAATAGCAGAGAATACACTTTTTACATATTTATTATCTTTTCTTTTCAGAAGAATCTTACCTACAATCAACACAAGTATAAACGATGGTAAACAAACGGCAATTGTTGCTAAAATAGAACCGAATACTGAACCTGTTACCTTATATCCTATATAAGTGGCACTATTTATACCAATAGGTCCGGGAGACATTTGAGAAATTGCAACAATATCAGTGAACTCTTGCAGAGTAAGCCAAGGTTGTGTATCTCCATGATGTATCACTTCAACAACCTCATGTTGTATGAGTGATAACATTGCATATCCCCCTCCAAAACCGAATAATCCTATTTTTAAGTATGCTATAAGTAAATTAATATATATCATATCTATTCGGTTTTAGTTTGTTTGTTATTAAGGTAGCATCTTGAAACACCATAAACTATTGCCAGAGCAATAAACATTATTGGGGATAAACCGCAGAATGTTATAAGAAGAGCAGTTGCAACAGGTACCCAAAAGTTCTTTAGATTTATTTTAGCAGCCTTGGCTGTAGTAAATACCGGTGCAATAATCAACGCAACTACCGCAGGTCTGATTCCTTTGAATATTCTTTCAACAATAGGATTGTCGTTTATTGTGGTAAAAAATATGGCAATTGTAAGAATTACGAAGAAAGATGGGAGGATTGTTCCTAAAGCAGATAGGAATGCTCCCCATTTTTTTGCCATTTTATTACCAACCAATACCGCCATATTAACAGCTAATATCCCGGGCATTGATTGAGCAATTGCAAGGTTATCGATAAACTCCTCTTTGGTAAACCATTTGTGTTTATCAACAATATCTTTCTCCATCATGGCAATCATAACCCAACCTCCTCCAAATGTGAAAGCTCCAATTTTGAAGAAAGTTACAAATAGATTAATTATTGTTTTTGAGATACTATTGCTCATTATAGATTATTTGTTTGTAATATTTTCAGCCTTGTCAATGTATAGTGTACCATTAAGGTGATCAATTTCATGTTGGAATATTACAGCCGTAAAACCTTCGATTGTCTCTGTTTTTATTTCAAAGTTTTCGATGTCGTTGTACTCAATCGTAATATTTCTGTATCTTTCAACATCTCCTCTCATACCAGGTACAGACAAGCACCCTTCGCCTCCGAATTCTTTATCTCCACAAGTAGAGATTATTTTGGGATTCACATAGAATTCAAAAGGTTCACCCTCTTTATCAAGACGTTGAACAGCTATTAATTGTTTCCCAATTCCAACCTGAGGTGCTGCAATACCGACTCCTTCGTTTTCGGGGTTATTCACTGTCATTAACATAGAGTGGGTTAACTCCTGAAAGTAAGAACTCTCTAAATCCTCTTTAGTTAAGGGAGTTGAAATCTCTCTTAAAAAGATTGAATCACTTTCGGTATTTATTGTTTTTAAAGGCATAATTGAGTTTTTGTATCTATTTATCAACTCAATTTCCTTGTCGTTGAAAGTAATTGATTTATTATTACAGCTAATGAACATAGCAACTAATAGTATTGTTACAATTGAATATATAGGTCGTATATTCTTCATTTGGTTAAATCTCTATTAGGGATTGTTTTTCATTACAATGCGATATAGGTTACATCCTATAAAGTTACCTAATACTATCGATACATAAAATACCAAAACGTCTGCAAGATTGTTTAGTATAAAATCAAAAGGAACGCTCAAGTAGTAGAATGCATCAGCAACGCAGTGGGGGAATCCGCAAATAATGAACAATGGCACTCCGAATATAAGAGGAAGGTTTTGTCCTTTTCTTGCAAATGTAACGGCTGTTGTCATAATAAATCCACAGCCAATTGCCAACAATCCACCATTGATAGGGCCAACATTTAATCTTCCCTCCAATATTTTTTGAGCAGTGGCAGTTAATTCAAGAGGACTTAATCTTGCTAACAATCCAACCAATAAGCATCCTATTATATTGCCACCTAATACAATAAATAGCTCAGATAGAGGTTGTTTTAGTTGAATTTTATTGTTTTTGTCTTTGAACTCAACAAAACCTGCAGTTCCTGTATATAGTTTCATTTTGTAACTAACTACAGTCAATAGACCAAATGCAAACAGAACTGCACCTATAATATTATAGGTTGCTAAATATCCCCAACCGGCAATTCCGATTGTTATTCCTGCCATAATAGCAGCTTTAAACATTACAAATTTGGAAATTTCCATATCAAATTCTTTATCATTAATTAAAAACCGTGCAAAGTTACTCCTAAAAATTTTATTGAGGAAATTTTATAATGATATAAACGAAAAAAGAGGGCTTTTGCCCTCTTTATACATACTATTTTATTGTGAATTATAATAAATCTACCGAACGTTTGATAAATTTGCTTAATGCTTCACCTTTTAGCATATTATTAGATAGAAGAGCCAAATCTATCAATTGTTTTACTAAATTGTTCTCTGAGCCATATTTAACGAGAATATCATTCTCTTTTTTACGAAGATCAGATATTTCATTCTCTTTGTTCTTGATATCTTCTTTTTCGCTTACAGGAATTTCGTCATCCTTCTTGCCTTGATGAGAAACTTTAAGAGATTCAATTTCACTGTTTAAGCGAGTAATATTCTCAATTATAGGCATCACTTCATTTGTACAACCATTTTCAATTTGCTCAACAACCTTTTTAGATACAGGATTCTCTGTATTTATAATCAAACAATAGCTGTCGGGCATCTCTCCGTAGAAGTTCATCATTCCGGGTTGAAGGGCCGACATATCTTTCATCCTTCGCATAAACTCGTTTTGAGTTATTATAATAGGTTGGCTTGTCTCTCCTATAGCCTCAAACATTACAATAAAGTTTGTTTTCTCAATTTGGGGAATTTGAGATTTGAAAACACCCTCGGTCATCTGTTTTTGAGTTTCTGTAAGAGCTACTTCATTAATGTTGTTTTTCTCAACAAGTTTGTCTGCAACATTACTATCAACTCTTACAAAGCGGCTCTTCTCAATTTTTTGTTCAAGCATTCCAATGAAGTGTACGTCAAATTGACCGTCAAACAAAATAACGTTGTAGCCTTTTGCCTCTGCCGCTTCAATGTATGAGTATTGTGCTGTTTTATCGGTAGAGTATATGTATGTTACATTTCCGTCTTTGTCTGTTTGATTTGACTCAATCAATGTACGATACTCGTCAAGAGTGTAATATCTGTTCTCGGTATCTTTAACAAGAGCAAACTTCATAGCTTTTTCATTGAATTTCTCATCCGAAATCATTCCGTATTCTATGAATAGTTTGATTTGATCCCATTTCTCCTCAAACTGTTTGCGCTCTTTGTTGAAAATCTCTTGCAGACGGTCTGCAACTTTCTTTGTAATGTAAGTTGATATTTTCTTTACGTTTGAGTCGCTTTGCAAATATGAACGCGATACGTTCAAAGGAATATCGGGAGAATCAATAACTCCTTGAAGTAACATCAAAAAGTCAGGAACTATGCCCTCGACAGAGTCTGTTACAAAAACTTGGTTACAATATAGTTGTATTTTATTTCGAGAAATATCAATATTGTTTGTTACTTTTTGGAAATAAAGTATTCCTGTGAGTTTAAATGGATAGTCTACATTCAAATGTATCCAGAATAGAGGCTCATCCATGCCGGGATATAGCTGATGATAGAATTTTTTATAATCATCATCTGTTAAATCGGTAGGTTTTCGTGTCCAAGCAGGAGTTATGTCATTGATTATATTGTCTTTTTCACTGTCAATATATTTGCCATCTTTCCACTCTTGTTCCTTGCCAAACACAATGGGTACGGGTAGGAAACTACAGTATTTTTTCAACAGTCCTTCAATTCTGCTTTTCTCCAAAAACTCTTGGTTTTCGTCGTCAATGTATAGTATAATCTCTGTACCTCTGTCTGATTTTTCAATTTCAGACATTTCATATTCAGGAGAACCATCGCAACTCCACATAACGGCATTAGCACCATCTTTATAAGATTTAGTTCTTATTTCAACTTTTTTTGCGACCATGAAAGCTGAATAGAAACCTAAACCAAAGTGTCCGATTATAGCATTTGCGTCGTTCTTATATTTGTCAAGAAACTCTTCGGCACTTGAAAAGGCAATTTGGTTGATATATTTATCAATCTCTTCGCTTGTCATACCAATACCTCGGTCTGATACAGTAAGAGTTTTTTTATCGGTATCAATTGTTACGCTTACATTAATCTCGCCAAGTTCACCTTTGAATTCATCAATAGATGATAGAGTTTTTAGTTTTTGAGTTGCGTCTACTGCATTCGATACCAACTCGCGTAAGAAAATGTCGTGATCGCTATATAAGAATTTTTTAATTACGGGGAAAATATTGTCTGTAGTTACCCCAATAGTTCCTTTTTGCATTGTTATATATAATTTAAATTAATACTTCTTTTTAAGGTTTTATACCTACGATTATTCAAAAAAAATGCCACTCTATATAGACTGACATTTTGACTTGTTTATATAATTCTTTAATTACTATTTTATACTTGAAATTATCTTTTTGTCTGATTTGTTGAAATCGATAACAATAGTATTGCCATTTTTTGTATCTCCTCTTAAGATTAATTCGGCAATCTCATCTTCAAGATATTGTTGTATAGCTCTTTTTAAAGGTCTTGCTCCATATTGAACATCGCAACCTGCGTCGGCAATAAACTCTTTTGCATTGTCTGTCAATTCCAATGAATATCCTAAATTTGATAATCTTATACAAAAATCATTTAGCTCCAAATCAATGATTTTAAATATTGATTCTCTGCTCAAATTATCAAATATGACAATATCGTCAATCCTATTTAAAAACTCAGGAGAGAACGATTTGTTCAAAGCCTTTTTTATGATAGAGTGGGCAAGCTCCTTATTGTTGGAGATATCGTTGGTGGTAAAACCAATTCCTTGTCCAAACTCTTTAAGTTGGCGAGTTCCTGTATTGGAAGTTAGAATTATTATTGTGTTCTTAAAGTCAATGTATCTTCCTAAACTATCGGTTAGTCGTCCTTCGTCCATCACTTGAAGAAGAAGATTGAATACATCGCCATGAGCTTTTTCTATTTCGTCGAACAGAACAACAGAGTAGGGCTTACGTCTAACTCTTTCAGTAAGTTGTCCTCCCTCGTCATGACCTACATATCCGGGAGGTGCGCCAATTAGACGCGACACGCTGAATTTTTCCATGTACTCACTCATATCCACTCTGATAAGAGCATCTTGTGAACCAAAAAGCGATTCGGCAAGTTTCTTCGCTAAGTATGTTTTACCCACTCCTGTAGGACCTAAAAACATAAATGTACCTATTGGCTTTTGAGGATCTTTTAGTCCGACTCTATTGCGTCGAATTGCCCTTACAACTTTGTTTATTGCATCGTCTTGACCTATGATGCAATTTTGTAAATCGTTGCTCATGCTTAAGAGTTTTTGACTCTCTTCCTCCGCAATTTTTTTAACGGGAATTCCTGACATCATAGATACTATTTCGTCTATAGCTTGAATATCCACTATCTTTTTGCGGTTTTTCAAACTTGTTTCCCATTCATCTTTTATCATGGAGAGTTGAGCACGCAAATTCTTTTCATTATCGCGGTGTTTTGCTGCCAATTCGAAATTTTGCTCTTTTACTGCACCTAATTTCAAAGAGGCTTCTTCCTTGATTTGAGTTTCAATAATTTCAAAATCTTTAGGAGCAATAGCTTCTGCAATGTGAGCTTTAGAACCGGCTTCGTCCATAGCATCAATAGCTTTGTCGGGAAAGTTTCTGTCGCTTATGTATTTTGCCGTAAGTCTCACGCATGCCTCAAGGGCTTCATCTGTGTATTCTACATTGTGAAACTCCTCGTATTTGCCTTTTATTTTGTTTAATATCTGAAGTGTCTCCACTTCAGTGGTTGGGTTGACAATTATTTTTTGGAAACGACGTTCCAAAGCGCCATCCTTTTCTATGCTTTTTCTGTATTCGTCAAAAGTTGTAGCACCGATACATTGAATTTCACCTCGAGAAAGAGCAGGTTTTAATATATTTGCTGCATCAAGAGTTCCTGCTGTACTTCCTGCACCAACAATTGTGTGTATCTCATCAATAAATAGAATTATATCTTTGTTTCTGCTTAGTTCTGAGATAATTGCTTTTATGCGCTCCTCAAATTGTCCTCGGTATTTTGTTCCTGATAGAATGGATGCCATATCAAGAGATACGATACGTTTATCGAACAAAACTCTTGAAACATTGTGTTTGACAATTCTCATGGCTAATCCTTCGACAATGGCAGATTTGCCAACGCCGGGCTCGCCAATTAAAACGGGGTTATTCTTTTTTCGGCGGCTTAGAATTTGAGAGAGACGTTCAATTTCTGTGTCTCTGCCAATGACAGGGTCGAGTTTCCCTTCCATTGCCAATTTTGTCATGTCAATGCCAAAACTATCTAAAACAGGAGTATTGGATTTTGTCTCCTTCTTTTGGGTATCATTCTCATTGCTTGAGTCATTATTCTCTCTTGAATCATCTATGGTATCGTCGAATTCGTCATCGTCATCATTTGTAAATGATGCGCTTCTCGATTCGCTTACAGCATCTTGTGGTGTTGTAGCCAAATAAGAGTATAATTTCCCGTACGAAATATGTTCAGCTTCTAAAATTTGTGCGGCATTACTTGCTTGTTCTTTTAACATTGCCAATAAAAGATGTTCGCTGTCAATTTCTTTTGAACTTAATAATCTCGCTTCAAGAACACTGATTCTCAAAATTCTATCGGTTGTCTTGTCGGTTACAATTTCGTCAAAGTTTAAAGAGGAGTTGCTGTCTTTTATGATTTCTTTGTCAATAGCCTCTTTAATTTTTTTTATGTCTGTGCCAAAATGAGATATAGCCTCTACTGCACGGCCCGAACCTTCTCTGATTATGGCTAACAGTAGATGTTCTGGAATAATAGATTGATGCCCTGTTCGTTGGGCCTCTTCTTTACTAAATCCCAATATATCTTTAAATCTTTTAGAATAATTTTTTTCCATTCTTTATAAACATCTCGGAGCTAAAAAAAAACACCTTATTTTATAATTATAACGACAAATAATGTGCCAAATTATAAACTATGTAAAAATCTTTATGGATAGATGTTTTTGGTAATATAGAAATGGCTATCCCTTGCAACTAGTATGGTTCAAGATATTTAAATGTAGCAAAAAGTTGGAAAGATGCAGGGATAATTGACAGATAAGAGCCAAAACCAATAATATATTCTCTACTATTCTCATCACAAATATAATATTACTTACTTACTTACTTACTATGCTTCTTCCTATACACGATTTGTTTAGATGTTTTGCACTTGGGAGTAGAGCATGGTTCTCCTCCAGGTTGCAAATCGGCTTAGTACAGCTCATATAATTTGCACCCAACTTCTTCGTCGGTGTACAACTCAAATATGGCAGAGAGTGAGAAATTAAACCTTTCTGTTAAAAAAGTATCTTATAAACAAAAGTATTGCTCAAAAATTGTTATTTATAATTGCTTGAAAGTATGATATAATTAAAAAATGTGAATCAAATAACCTTGTTTAAATTTTAAAAATTGGGTAAAAAGTATTATCTTTATGCAGTTTTTTAATATATTCAAAATTTGAGAATAATTCAATTTAAATAATGGATCGTATAATTAAAATTAACATTGAAGAGGAGATGAAAAAATCGTACATCGATTATTCGATGTCGGTTATTGTTGCCCGTGCATTACCTGATGTTAGAGACGGTTTTAAACCTGTTCACCGTAGGGTATTGTTTGGTATGAACGAATTGGGTAACAACTCCAATAAACCACACAAAAAATCAGCGAGAATTGTTGGTGATGTATTAGGAAAGTATCACCCTCATGGAGATTCTTCAGTATATTTGACAATGGTTCGTATGGCGCAACCATTCTCTATGCGTTATATGTTGGTTGATGGCCATGGTAACTTTGGTTCTGTTGACGGAGATAGCCCTGCGGCTATGCGTTATACTGAGGCTCGTTTGTCAAGAATTGCAGAAGAGATGCTACAAGATATCGATAAAGATACTGTAGATTTCCAAAATAACTTTGACGATACACTACAAGAACCTGTTGTATTGCCAACAAGGATACCAAACTTGCTTGTTAACGGTGTTTCAGGTATTGCTGTAGGTATGGCTACCAATATGCCAACTCACAATCTTGGTGAGGTTATTGATGGTGTGGTTGCTTATATTAACGACCCCGAAATATCTATTGAAGGGTTGATGCACTATATTAAGGCTCCAGATTTCCCAACAGGTGGATACATTTATGGTTATGCAGGAGTTAAAGAGGCGTACGAAACCGGTAAGGGTAGAGTAATAATGCGTGCAAAAGCCGAGATTGAGATGGATGGTAATCGCGAGAAGATTGTTGTTACTGAAATCCCATACGGTGTAAACAAGGCTGAATTGATTAAAAATATAGCAGATTTAGTTGAGGATAAACGAATAGAGGGTATCTCAAATATCAATGACGAGACAGATAGCCGTTCGGGTATGCGTATAGTAATTGATGTTAAGAAAGATGCTAACTCAAATGTAATATTGAATAAACTATATAAGATGACTGCGTTGCAATCGTCGTTTAGTGTAAATAATATTGCATTGGTTGAGGGCCGTCCTAAACTACTTAATCTAAAAGATTTGATTGAGGCATTTGTTAAACATCGCCACGAAGTTGTTATACGTCGTACAAAATTCGAACTTAACAAAGCTGAAGAGAGAGCTCACATTCTTGAAGGTTTGATTTTGGCCTGTGACCACTTGGATGAAGTAATTGCAATTATCAGAGCATCTAAAACTCGTGATATGGCTCGTGAGAATCTAAGAGAACGCTTTGGTTTGTCAGATGTTCAAGCAAAAGCAATCGTAGATATGCGTTTGGGTCAGTTGACAGGAATGGAGCAAGAGGACCTACGTGAGAAATACAATATGACAATGGAGCAAATTGCATACTTGAAAACTATCTTGGAAGATAATGCAGTTTGTATGAAAGTTGTTACCGACGAGCTATTGGAGATTAAAGAAAAATATGCCGATGAGCGTAGAAGCGAAATTGTATATGCTTCTGAGGAGTTCAATCCCGAAGATTTCTATGCTGATGAGGAGATGATTATTACAATCTCGCACATGGGTTATATAAAACGTACTCCTTTGGCTGATTTCAGAAGTCAAAATCGTGGTGGAGTAGGTGCTAAAGGTAGCGAAACAAGAGACGAAGACTTTATTGAGTATATATATCCTGCATCAATGCACAACTATATGTTGTTCTTTACACAACGTGGTAAATGTTATTGGATGAAGGTATATGATATTCCTGAAGGAACAAAAACATCAAAAGGTCGTGCAATTCAAAACTTGTTGAATATTGATTCTGATGATAAAGTAAATGCATTTATCAGAGTTAAAAATCTTCAAGATCCCGAATTTAACTCAACTCACAATTTGGTGTTCTGTACTAAACAAGGTATTATCAAGAAAACAAAACTTGAAGCATACTCTCGTCCAAGACAAAATGGTGTTAACGCAATTATCATACGAGAAGATGATCAAGTAATACAAGTTGGTCTTACTAATGGAGATTCTGAGATTATAATTGCAAACAAATATGGTAGAGCAATTCGTTTCCACGAAAGTAAAGTAAGAGAGATGGGACGTATGTCAACCGGAGTTAAAGCAATTACTCTCGACGAGGACGGACAAGACGAAGTTGTAGGAATGGTTTGTATAAACGATAAAGAGAAAGAGAGCATTATGGTTGTTTCGGAACAAGGTTACGGAAAGAGATCATACATCGATGACTATCGTATAACAAATCGTGGTGGTAAAGGTGTTAAAACAATCAATATCACTGATAAGACAGGTAATTTGATTGCAATTAAGAGTGTGACAGAAGATAATGATTTGGTAATCATTAATAAATCGGGAATCACACTTCGTATGACTCTTGAAGATGTTAGAATTATGGGTAGAGCAACACAAGGTGTTCGACTTATAAATTTGGAGAAGAGAAATGACGAAATTGCATCGGTTTGTGTTGTTGATAAAGAAGAGGAACAACCTGTTCAGGAAGTATCAGAGGTTGTTGAAGGAGAAAATACTACTCCTGAAACTAACGTTGAAACAGAGGTTACAGAATAAATAAAAGAGGAATAAAACATTTCAAAAATAAATTAACATGAAAAAAATCTTTTTAATCGCAGCATTGGCAATAGTTGGTACTGCTGCATTCGCACAAAAGAAAAATGTGAAAATAGCAGAGATTGCTACTTGGGATACCGAAACTCCTAACTTTACAGAGGCTCGTCAATGTATTCAACAAGCAATGACAGATCCTACAACTGCAAATCAAGCAAAAACATATCAAGTTGCAGGTTTGGTTGAGATTGCATACTTTAAATTTAATTCAGGCTCTTTGAATGACGATGTATATTCAGCACTTAAAAATGCATATCCATATTTGTTAAAGGCCGTTGAATTAGAGAAAATTCCTGATGAGAAAGGTAAAGTAAGCAACAAATTGACAAAAGTTATTGCTAAAGAACTTGAAACAGTACAAGAATATTACTATTATGGTGGTGGACACTTTATAAATGCTGGTGACCAAAAGAGTGCATACGAAATGTTCAGCATTATGGGTGACATGTGTATACAAGATTTCATGGCTAACTCTAAAATCAATTGCCAAGATACAATGCACATGCAAGCAAGATATTTTGCTGCAATGACAGCTGTTCAAATGGGAGATTATGATTCAGCTATCAAATCATTGGATTTAGCAAAAGCAGACAACTATAATGCTTGTGATATTTATAATGCTTATGCTTATGTGTTTGAGCAACAAAAAGATACAGCTAATCTTATAAGTGTGTTCAAAGAGGGCCTTAAAAATATTGGTGCAGAGATTAATGGTAAAGAGTATGCATTCTTGCCCCGTTTGATTAACGTATATATTAATCAAAACAATACAGATGAGGCTATTGCTCTTATCGAAGAGTCTTTGTTAGAGAACCCTAATGATTGCGAGTATTTGAAACTTTTAGGTTCGTTGTACTATGAGCAAAAAGATGAGGCAAAAGCAATTGAGACATTGGAGAAAGCTATCGAAATAGATCCAACATATGCAGAGGCATACGGAGAGATTGGTCGTATACTATACAACAATGCTATTACAATCAGCAATCAAGTAAGTGAAATTCAAGATAACAAAGCTTATAGCATCGCTCGTGAGGAACAGGTAAAACCAGCTTTCTTAAAAGCGGCTCCTTACTTTGAAGAGGCTCTAAAACTTGATCCAACAGAGTTCTCTTATATGAATAGCTTAAGAAACATTTACTACAATGCAGAGGATGGTGTAAATCTTGAGCGTATTGAAAAAATGTTAGGAGAATAAATTCTGAAAAGAGACTAATATTTAACTAAAGGACGATTCTAAAATCGTCCTTTTTTTTGTAAAAAAGAGTGATAAAAATCGTTATTAAATTAAAAATTGATTACTTTTGAATAGTTTTAACAAGAAGCATATATTATGGCAATTTTAACTAAAAATAGTAATTACAAGTGGGAGTTTGAAAATATTGGAGGCTCAACACGTGTCAGAATTGAAACAGGAGAAGATATTGCGCATCTGTCGGAATTGGATCCAAAAATGTGGACAGTACTGTCTTGCCCTATAAATGGATTGGAAATAGATGACAAGAGCCTTGCTTATATTGATTCGGACAAAGATGGAAAGATTAGAGTTAATGATATTGTATCGACATCAAATTGGATAATAAATGCGATAAAAGATGTTGATTTAATATTGAAAGGAGATGACTTCTTTGATATTAATAAATTTGACACAGAAACTGTCGAAGGTAAAAAACTCTATGATGCAGCAAAGCAAATATTGAAAAACCTTAACAAAGAGGGTGATACAATAACCATTTCAGATACAACAGATATTGCTGCAATTTTTGCAAAAACACGCTTTAACGGAGATGGAGTTATAACTGAAAACACAACAGATAATGTTGAAGAGAAAAATGTTATAGCATCAATAATTGCCACAATTGGCGGTGTTGCAGATAGGAGCGGGGAGCAGGGAGTTAATACAGAAAAAATAGAGACTTTCTATAAGTTATTATCTGATTACATTGCTTGGATTGATTCGTCGGTTGATGCCCCATACGGAGATAAAACAGATAAAGTGATTGATGCATATAATGCCGTTGATGCAAAGGTAAAAGATTTCTTTATGAGATCTAAATTGGCATCATTTTCACCAGACAGCATTTCGGCTCTTGATGTTCAAACTTCAAGAATTGAGTCGATAAGTGCAGATAATCTAACCGAAAAATTGGACGAGATTGCTTCGTATCCAATAGCAAGAGTAACAGGAGTAGGGGAGATAAACCTTGAAGATGCAATAAATCCTGCATGGGCATCTTATTTTGAAACATTGAAATCTGCAGTATTCGTAGGGAAGAAAAAAATTACCGAATCGGACTGGATTGCAATAAAAGATACATTCTCTGCATATATACAGTGGAAAAATTCAAAAATAGGAGCGGAAGTAGAGAGTTTAGGAGTAGATACAATAAAGAAATTTATTGATGATAATAATAAAGAGGCTTTGTTGGTGTTGGTAGCCGAAGATTCTGCTCTTAAAGAGGAAGCTGAAAATATTGTGATGGTTGATAAGTTCTTCCATATCTATCGTGATTTCTACAGACTATTGAGAAACTTTATAACTCTTCACGATTTCTATACTAAGGATAGTAGTGTGAAGGCCATATTCCAATCAGGACGTCTTATTGTAGACCAAAGAGAGTGTCGTTTTTGTATGAAGGTTGCTGATATGGCAAAACACAATACAATGGCTGCTTCAAGCGGAATGTTCTTAGTATATTGTGATTGTGTGGCAAAAGATAAACCTGCAAAATTGTCTATCGTAGCAGCAGTTACAGTAGGTAGCATAGGAGATCTTGTTGTTGGTAAGAATGCTATTTATTACGATAATGAAGGAGGGGAGTGGGATGCAGTTATTACCAAAATAATAGATAATCCTATAAGTATATCTCAAGCATTCTGGTCGCCATACAGAAGAATAGCTACTGTGGTAGAGAACCTTATAAATAAGAGTGCTGCAGAGAAAGATGCTAAAGTAATGTCGGATGCAACAGCAAAAATAAATTCAGCACAAACAACAATGCAAGAGTCTAGTGCTAATCCTGATGCAACAAAAGCAGCAACGCCACCATTTGATATAGCTAAGTTTGCCGGAATATTTGCTGCCATTGGAATGGCATTAGGAATGATAGGAACAGCACTTGTTGCTGTGTTTGAGGGTCTTGCAGAACTATCGTGGTGGAAGCTTATATTGGTTTTTGTAGGAATAATGTTGGCCATTTCAGGTCCGTCAATGATTTTGGCATGGATGAAATTGCGTCGCAGAAATATAGCTCCATTATTAAATGCTAATGGTTGGGCAGTTAACGCATCTTCTAAAATCAGCATTCCTTTTGGTGAGACTTTGACTGATTCTGCAAAATTCCCCAAATTAAAACTTCAAGATCCATATAAAAAGGCAGGAATTCCAACTTGGAAAAAATGGATGATAACAATTATAATCTTAGCTATTGTATTTATAGGACTATGGTTATTTAATCTATTGTCGTTTGCAAATTTAAAATCACCATTGCCAAGATATAATCAAGTTGAGATTGTTGAGGAAGTTGTTACAGAAGAGGTTTTAAATAATGATTCAATAACAGTTTTAGAAAATGAATCAACAGTAACAGAATAATTATATAATTATCATAATGTTAATTGAGGAAGTTCTTTAAGAATCTTCCTCAATTTTTTTTGTTAAAAGCTTATAATTTGAGCCAATTAGCCGCTATTTTTATTTTTCCGCTTTTTGTTCTATAATTAGTATTATGTTAAATAGAATTAAAGAAGGTCTCTTTTTCTGCCCGTTTGCTTGATTATTTTGTTTTGTATAGTTCATAAAACATTTTTGATATTTAGAATATTATATTTATGATATTTATTTCATAAATTTGTAAAAACGACTAAATTATGAAAATGATAATAAGAAACTTAGGTTTTTGGATATTGGTTGCAATGCTATTGGGTATTGTGGTTGGTATCTTAATGGGAAATGATGCTTCTGTTTTTGCTCCACTCGGAACATTGTTTATACAGTTAATAAAGATGCTTGTTGTTCCGTTGGTTGCTGTGTCGATTATTTCTGGAGCTGCAACTCTCGGCGGTAGTCGTTCTGCCGGGAAAATAGGATTTGTAAGTATTTCCTTTATTATGGTTACTACAATAATATCTGTTATACTTGCCCTATTTGCAGGAGAAATTTTTAAACCGGGAATTGGATTGAGTTCTGAAGCAATAAATTCTATTGTTTCAACCTCTGCATCTTCTACAGAATTATCTCACAATAGCGATATGTCGTTTTGGGGAATTTTAATTGGTATGATTCCTGAAAATCCTATTAAAGCCATTGCTGATGGTAATATTCTTCAGATAATTTTCTTTGGATTGTTCTTTGGTTTTGGAATATCAGCAATACCAAACGATAAGAGGCAAAAACTTGTTAATGGCTTAAACTATACACTTGAAGCACTTATATGGTGTATAACCAAAGTAATGTACATTGCTCCTATTGGAGTATTTGGACTTATGGCTGAAGCAACAGGAACTTTTGGCTTTGATATCTTGTTTAAAGTTGCTAACTTGTTGTGGGTTAATTTATTGGTTGTTGTCATAATGGCTTTTTTAGTCTATTATCCTCTTATAATTTTCTTATCAAGAATAGATATTAAAACATTCTTTAGAAGCATGTTACGACCACAGATTATAGCATTTTCAACATCGTCGTCAATGGCAACACTTCCTGTAACCATGAATGCATGTGATGAGATGAAGATAACTAAAGAGGTTTCTGGATTTGTTATTCCTTTGGGTGCAACAATAAATATGACAGGAAATGCTATATATTACACTCTTGTAGCGTTGTTCTTTGCTCAGTTTTATGGTATTGAGTTGACTATACCTCAATATGTTGCAATTGCAATAACTGCATCATTGGGTAGTATTGGTCAAGCAGGAGTGCCCGGCCCTACCCTTATGGTTGTTGCTGTTTTGGCATCTGCAGGAATACCATTAGAGGGATTGCCTTTGTTATATGCTTTAGACCGAATATTTGATATGGTGCGAACTGTATTAAATATAACAGGAGATGCTGTTTGTGCTGCTGTAACAGACAAGTTAGCTGTTTCAAAAAAATAGCAGATTTATATTATTCTGGATAAATCATCTTTTTGGTAACACCTCCGTCAATAGTTATACATTGACCATTGATAAAGTTGTTGTTTTCGTCGCAAAGGAATAGGCATGTACGAGCTACGTCGTAAACTGTACCAACTCTACCTGATAGGTGAAATTCATTATCTTCAGGTCTAATAATTTCATTTTCATTTACATTAATCCATCCTGGAGCAATACAATTAACGGTAATATTGTATTGTGCAAGAGAGACAGCCAAAGCGTGAGTCATTGACCATATACCACCTTTTGAGGCTGCATATGCTTCACTACCCTCTTCGCTTTGTAAATAGCGTGTAGAACAGAGGTTTATAATGCGACCATAGGGGTTTGTATTGCCAATACGAGAGCGATGTTTTGCCAACATGTGAGATGTAATAAAGGCACTTCGTAGGTTTACATTAATAACATCCTCAAAATCTTCTATCGTTGTTTCTGTAATAGGCGAAAACTTGCTTATACCAACATTATTGACTATAATATCAATATCTCCCCATTTATTAAGTAGAGTATTAATACAGTTTTCAAGACATTCTTTATCTCTTACATCAACCTCAAAAAAAATAGCACCACATTTTTGAGCAACCTCATTGCCCAATTCTGCATTAATATCACAAAAAGCAACCCTATCCCCTACTTCACTAAATGTTTCAACAATACCACGGCCAATTCCATGTGCACCACCTGTTACAAAAACTCGTCTGTTCATCTTGAATTATATTATATCATTTTAGTAGCGTACTTTATCCTCTTTTTTATCCCATTTGTCAAAAGCTTTTAGAGCTTCGTTTCGCATAAAATGTTCACATTTAATAGATCTTTCTTCATATTTTAACTCAAGTTGATCGTATATAAAAGAGTCGTCAAAGTCTATTGCTTTTGCATCGTCTTTGGTGTTGCCGTAACATATTCTGGTTACTCCTGTCCAATAAAGTGCGCTTAAGCACATTGGACAAGGTTCGCATGAACTATATATGGTACATCCCGAAAGTTGGAATGTCCCTAATTTTTTGCAAGCATTTCTGATTGCCATTATCTCTGCGTGTGCAGTTGGGTCTGCATTTGGCACTACCCGATTAGTTCCTGTTGCAATAACCTCTCCATCTCGAACAATGACAGCTCCAAAAGGGCCGCCTCCACTATCAATATTCTCAATTGAGAGATTTATGGCCATTTTCATAAATTTTGCATCTTCTGCAGAATAATCAAGAGTCTCCTTCATGTTTTTATTTAAGTCGCTCATATATTACTTTATATATTGGATTAATACAAAAATAAAAAACCTATATTTAATTACCAAATGAATAATATGTAATTAATTATTTCTAAAATATTATCTAATATTATTATTTTTACAGTAAATTTTGAGATATATATGTCAACTGAAAAACATCCATTAGATCCATTTCTTCCAACTAATGCAAAGGTTTTAATGTTAGGGAGTTTCCCTCCAAAACAAGACCGTTGGTCAATGGAATTCTTCTACCCAAATTGGATAAATGATATGTGGAGAATAATAGGATTATTATTCTTTAATGATAAACACTATTTTGAAATAAAAGGGGAAAAGCGTTTTAATAAAGCTCTTATTGAGGAGTTTTGTATAAATAACGGCTTGGCATTATATGATACTGCTTGTGAAGTGAAAAGACTAAAAGATAATGCTTCGGATAAATTTCTTGAAGTTGTATCTGTTACAGATATATCAGAATTATTGAAACAATTACCCTACTGCTCAGCAATTGTCGTTACCGGACAAAAAGCAACAGATGTTATTTGTCAAACATATAATTGCACTGCCCCTTCAATTGGTAATTTTACAAACATACAAATATCTTCAAAAGAGTTGCAGTTATGGAGAATGCCATCCACATCAAGAGCTTATCCAATGAAATTGGAGAATAAAGCAATTTACTATAAGACTATGTTTGAGTCTCTACTTTGATTTGTTTATTATATAAATACCTCCAGCCGATAGGATTGCTGCTATTACGTAGTTATAATAGAATGGTTCTCCTAAACATAAACAAGAGGTTATAACTCCTACAACGGGGATAAAGGAGTTGAATATTGCAACCTTACCTACTGGATTGCAACTTATTAGTTTATTGTATAGAGTAAATCCTAAAGATGATATTGCTATAAGAAGTGAAAGGATAACTACTCCGTACAATGTTATATTGGGTAGAGTTCCGCCCATTAATATTCCAGGGATTACGAGTAGTATTCCACCAATGGCAAGGCTATATCCTGTTCCTACAAAAATATCCACTCTCCTACCCAATCCGCGAGTCATTAATCCTGCAACTGCCGAACATAGTGCATTTAGGATTATCATTCCATCACCAAGCAGTGTAAAGTTTGAACTGCTACCATTTACTCCAAGGTTAAGTGCTAAAACTCCTGCAAAACCAACAATACATCCTGCTATTTTTTTCAGTGTCAGTTTGTCTGTCTTAAAAAACAAACAAGCCAACAAAACTAACATAAACGTTCCTAATGAATTAAGAATTGATGCTCTTGCTCCTTGGCTATGTGATAGACCAATATAGAAGAATGCGTAATGCAATGCTGTATTCATTAGAGAGAATACTAATATATATAGCCAATCAATTTTATGTGTAACAGTGAATTTTCTATTTGCAACTCGGGCAATGGTTAGAATGATTATTCCGGATAAGGCAAACCTTATTCCTGCAAATAGAATCTTACTACCTGTCATATATGATGTTATCTCAAACTCGGCAAATCCAAGCTTAATTAGCGGATATGCCCATCCCCAAGCTATAGCTGCTGTTAATGCAAACACTACTACCCACACAGGCTTTTTAAATATTGATGTTTGAGATTGATTCATATATGTATTGATTTTTCGCTTGCAAAATTAATAATAAAATATGAAGTTTTCCTTGTCGTGATATAAACAAAAAACCGCACGTCCATAAACTTCGTTTATGCTGCGTGCGATTTATTTTCAACAACTGTCTCTATAGATTTTATTCCCATTGACAAAGGTTTGCTTATTGCCACCCACTTGGTATAAACTTTGTCTATAGTCGTAAAAAAAGAGCCGTTTGGCTCTTTTTTTTACTCCCACTCAATAGTTGCGCTTGGTTTTGGTGAGAGGTCGTAACATACGCGGTTGATGTTAGGTACCTCTTTTAAGATTCTGTCTGTGATTTTTTGTAGGATTGGCCAATCAATCAATTCAATTGATGCTGTCATTGCGTCAATTGTGTTTACGGCGCGTATGATTACAGGCCAATCGTAAGAGCGTGCGTTGTTGCGAACTCCTACCGATTTGAAATCGGGAACTACTGTAAAGTATTGCCATACTGTTTTGTCAAGTCCTGCAAGTTTGAACTCCTCTTGTAGAATTGCATCACTTTCACGAAGTGCTTCTAATCGGTCGCGTGTGATTGCTCCTAAACAACGTACTCCTAAACCTGGTCCTGGGAATGGTTGGCGGTATACCATGTCGTATGGTAAGCCTAACTCTAATCCACATGCACGAACCTCGTCTTTGAATAGTTGACGCAATGGCTCTACCAATTCAAATTGTAGGTCTTCTGGCAACCCTCCTACATTGTGGTGTGATTTTACCACTTTTGCAGTTTTTGTTCCACTCTCTACAATGTCAGGGTAGATTGTTCCTTGTCCTAAGAAATCGATTCCGTCAAGTTTGCGAGCCTCCTCTTCGAATACTCTGATGAACTCTCCACCGATGATTTTGCGTTTTTCTTCGGGGTCTGCAACGTTTTCAAGTTTTGTTAAGAAACGCTCTGTTGCATCTACATATATAAGGTTTGCATTAAGTTGGTTGCGGAAAATCTCAACTACTGCTTCTGACTCTCCTTTACGCATTAATCCGTGATTAACGTGTACGCATACTAAGTTCTCGCCAATTGCTTTCAATAATAATGCTGCTACAACTGAACTGTCAACACCTCCTGAAAGAGCCAAAAGAACTTTTTTGTCTCCTACTTGACGACGAATCAACTCGATTTGGTCGTTTACGAAGTTTTTCATGTTCCAATTTGTTTCTGCTTTGCACTCGTCAAAAACAAATCCTTTAACAGCCTCTTTGATTGCCTCCTCATCATCTGTAAATTGAGCGAGTTTTGTAGCGCATAGAGCTTTGTCGTGTCCTGCTGCCATTACAGGAAATCCGGCTTCGTATATTTCTGGTAGAACGTCAATTTCTACTCCGTCTACTACATTACATGGTCCTCCGTTTATGATAACTCCTTTTACATTAGGAAGAGCTTTTAACTCTTCTGCTGTTATATCATGAGGATATATTTCGCTATAAACACCTAACGCTCTGATAGCTCTTGCCAATACGGTATTTTCGTGGCTACCCAAGTCGAGAATAACAATCATGTCTTGTTTCATAATAATATTTTATTTATAAAGTTGTTGCAAATATAATATAATCGAACAAAATATATTGTTCTAAAATGATTTATTTTTAGAATAAATAATCAAAAAAAAGGACATCCCATATGGGAGTCCTTTTCTAATATGATGTCTTAAGAATTTTCAAAGTTAGGCAGCAAACGTACTTTCTCCCTATTACGACACACATTTTTGTCAGTGTGCTAATAGGCGGAAGAAGTACATTGATTTGCATGCTTAACAACAACTAACTATTTATGAAAAAAATCTTGGAGATTCCTCCTTTTTTATTCGACTGCAAAATTAGTTATTTTGTGGCAAAATGGCAATAGTTCTTGTTGTAAAAAATCAAAAAAAATGTTTTTTTATTGAGCTATTGTCTTAAATGTTTTAAAAATGCCCTCTCCTACTATTTTTATAATGTATACTCCTTTTGAACATGAAGATATATTCAAAATTATTTCATCTCCGGAGATTATATTCGTATAGTTGTTTGAATAGAGTATTTTGCCTGTAATATCATGTACTGATATTGTTGCATTTTTTATCTCCTTTGCAAAGAGTAGATTTATTGAACCTCTGCTTATATTGTTTTTTATTAATACGAGTTTGTCTGATATTGGTTCTACTCCGTCAATGCTATTTAATATCAGGCACTCTTTAATGCCTTTCCATGCGTCAATTTTACCGCATCCCCATGTGTTTGATTGTTGTGATATGTCTCCTGTGAATTCGTCAGTAATTGCTGTTTTTGCAATTATCTCTTTTATATCTTCGGGTGATAGTGTTGGACGGGCTTGTAGCCATTGTGCTATAATTCCTGTAACTACTGGTGCTGCCATTGATGTTCCGCTCATTGCTCCATAGTAATAGGTTTCGTTGTCTTTACTTACGGTTGTGCCAAAGTCTAAATAGGGCTTATAGTAACTGCTTTGTGATATGTTTGGCGAATTTGAAAATGACGAAATTATACCCTCACCAGGAGCTGTGACATTTGGCTTTTGTCTTCCGTCTGTTGTTGGACCTTTGCTCGAAATGGAACTTATATCCCCTACTACACCATCAAAAATGTTCTTTGTTACATACGAACCTACTGTTATTATTCTTTTGCCTGTTCCTCCAACTTCGTTAACGCTGTAATCGCTATCGCCCGAAGTGTATGACTCTACATTGTAACTGTCAAAGGTGTCCATGTAACTCCATGCATGAATGGTATTGTTTTTAGTCCCTCCTATACTCATTTCTATGGCATAGTTATTGGATGCCTGAGTCAATGATTTTATAATAAGTATATGCGGACGTTTTGTGTTTGGTACTATTTCGCTATATATCTCTACAGTTCCAACTATTCCGTTGTTCAGAGAGTATAGAGTACTATTGCAGAATTGTGTCGATACGAGTGATGATTGTGATATGTAAGTGTTTGTTTGCTTATTATATAACGATAAAGTTAAGTTCATATGTGTGTTTTCGCTACCATAAATCTCAATATAGTCAATGTTTTGTGATGTGTAATTTTTTAGTTTATATGAGCATGGCATAAAGGTTTTAAGTTTATCGTTGTTCGAAGCTAATGTTTTTGATACATGCGAGATTTTATCTCCTCCATTACCTGCAGCTCCAACCAAGATGCAACCATTGTCTTGTAAATTGTCTGCTATGATGTCAAAATCGGAAGTTCCATCGCGAGGGCCAATAAAGCCACCAATACTCATATTTATAACTACAGGCTTACCTTCGGTTGTCGCATAATTTTTTATGTATGCAATGGCGTCCGAAATGCTTGAAGTATAACCATCGTACGATACAAATACAATATCAGATTCTGTTGCTACTCCATAAAAATCACATCCTTTATAACCTCCTACAGCAATACCCGCAACATGAATGGCGTGAGTTCCGTTATCTGTGTCGTATTTAATAGTCTCTATCTCTGATTGAGTGGTATATTCGCTTCCGTAATTAAATCCTTCGGGTGGTGTGCCTTGTGTGTCTGTTTGGTTCCAATAACGTTTAATTCTTAAGTTGCCATTCGTATCGTAAAAATTTAAATGATCGAGTTGAATGCCTTGGTCTATTATTCCAACAATAACGCCTTTGCCTGTATATGCTGATGGTAATTCATATGCGTTATGTGCATAATCGATGGCACTACATTTGCGTACCTCATCAAGTGTTGATTGTGTGGGAGTGCCCATTTCAATTCTCTCAATACCGTCAATATTTGCAATGGTCTCGATTAATGATTGAGGTATTCTTATTATTGCTATATCATCAATAATGCTATTTGTGTTTAGCCCCAAATTTTCAATCTCGCTCAATGCTGAGATTTTAGAGAAATGGACATAACATGTATACTGCTCATAATCATCTCTATATTCTTTTTGTATAGAACGAGTGAGTGATGATAACTTGCTTTGGGTATATAGAGATATCTCTCCTGAATTTGCATTGAAGAGAGAATAGAATAAAATTATAAACAGAATAACACCGTATCTCATATTATAGAGTTGCAATAATCTCTTCAAGAGTTATATCTTCTCCCTCTTGAGGAATATACTCAACAAGAGCATCTTTAGGTTGAAATGTAAAATATAGGCATTGAGCTTTTGAGCAAACTTCTCCAGCTGAGTTATATAGTTCTGCTTCAATTGTAACCAAGTTCCTTCTTCTCTCAATCTCTCTTGCTCTAATTATCAAGTAGCTATCTTTTGTAGATACAGGTTTTAAATATCGAGTCTCCATTTTTGATGTTACTCCTGTTGCATTGCAATTACGCATAACAACCCAAGCACATATTTCATCAAGCATCACAGCTTGAATTCCACCATGTAAAGTGTCAATCCATCCTTGGAATTGTTGTTCGGGTTTCCAAACAGAAACAATATCGTCTCCATCTGAATAGAAATTCATTCTAACTCCTGCCTTATTTTCGGGAGCGCAACCAAAACAAAAATATCCGGGAAGGTTAAGCCATGGATTGGTTAATTTTTTCATATCTCTATTTTTATAAATTGTTTTATACTATTCAATTATAGTTGCCACGACAGTACGAGCTGAGGCATTGTTGCGGAATTCGCATAAATATATGCCTTGCCATATTCCCATATTTAATTTCCCGTTTGTGATAGGAATAGAGACTGAATAACCAATTAACGACGCTTTAATGTGCGCAGGCATATCATCGTCTCCTTCCAGTGTGTGCAGATAATAGGGCTTTCTTTCTCGAACTATATCATCTAAAGCTGCAGCCAAATCGTGACGGACATCGGGGTCGGCATTCTCATTTATTGTTAGCGCAGCAGATGTGTGCTTAATAAACAGATTTAGAATGCCGCATTTGGGTAGTTGAGGCAATGTGGCGAGTATCTCATTTGTTATTAAATGACACCCTCTGTTACGACTCTTTAGTTTGAATTCTGTTTGAAACATTATTTATGTATTATAAGTTCAGAACCACAATAATTATAAAAAACTTTCTCTTTAAATTCGTTTTTTAATGCAGAGAAACTTTCAACTCCTGTGCAATGACACACTCCTATATAATCAGGTGTGTCGTTTTTCAAAAAATCAGAAATATATAAAGTGTCATCTATGGGAGAATCAACAAGATGAAAACCTCCAACCAAATAGTTTAATTTCTGATATGGAAAGTCTTTCCTAACAGATGATATTATATTTGTAATGCCTCGGTGTGAACATGCACTGAATATTGATATTTTATTCTCATGCTCAATTACAATTGCCAATTCATCTTCAAATTTGTCGGGTACTCTACCCTCTTTGGTCATTAACTCAAAATTTGAGAAATGTGTATCTTTATTGTTTATAATATCAATATCAGGCACCACAAAAAATCCTTTTGTAAGTTCTGTAAGTTTATCAATGAAAATAAAACGAGAGGTATCAATTCCTTCAATATCACAAATGCCATTCTCTCTTGTGCCTCTGTATTTAGGAGTAAAAATGGATGCTTTACAAATGACTTTTGCTTTGGTGTTTGTATTTAGAAATGTATTTAAACCACCTGTGTGGTCGCTATGCCCATGCGAAAGAATCAGATAGTCAATCTCTTTGATGTTCTTATTCAATGCATTTGCATTATCCATGAACAGATTACTCGCTCCGGTATCAAACAGAAAAAGAGTCTCTTGCGTTTCAAATAGCATTGAGAGCCCATGTTCTGCTAATATGCCACGACTTTTAACGCAATTATCCACCAAAGTAGTAACCTTTACTCCCATATTTTAGATATTTGTTGCAATATTACTAAAAATAAAAAGAACCCCAAAGTTTTTTACAAACTTTGAGGTTCTATTCAGTTTATGTTACTCCTCAGAATATATCTTTATTTAGAAAACGGAAAGTTTACTCCTAATGACAATCCTACAGCCCATCTTCCGGTTATTCTACTGAAGTTTGAGTTGTAATAGTTCAAATATTTATTGTAGATATATTGTTGGTCGAACAACGAATCTATATCGTACATACATGATACAGAGAAGTCAAGATAACTGTAAGCAATACCTACTTCTCCTCCTATTGATTGGTTATAATTGTTTACTAAACTTTTTTCAGATTTAAACCCTGTATTAAAATTCATAGTATAGCGTGGACCCATATATAATGCCCATTTTTTATTAGCTTTTTCGCCTCCTGCCAAACGTAGTCGAAGAGATGATATAATGGGTACTCTATCAATCATCTCGGGAGATTTATTTGAACTTGATGAGTCATAATTTGGAACTACTAAATCTAAGTTTTGATCAGAATTGAAGTTGACATCAATTCCCAATCCGATGCAAAAAGTTAACCATGTTAATCGCTCTTGTCCTATTTTAAACATTACATTAGCACCAAACCATGAATTGTTTCCAAATATACAATTTAGATTAATGGCTGCGGATAATAGCTCTTTTATAGAGTGCTTTTTTGTCAGATATATATTTTCTACAATGTCTATTCCCGGAACAACTTCTATATCTTTTGTTTTACTTTTATATCCGTTTTTTGATAATGTAACCTCATATATGCCACTTGGAGCATTGTAATCATAGGGCGTTTCTCCAACTTTTTTTCCACTGATATAGACATTTGCTAGTACATTACTATAAATTTTAGCATTGCCGTATATTGTATTAAGTTTTATGTTTAGATTTGTTTTCTGTCCTGCTGTTACTTGTGCAATCTCTTTTGTGTCAACATAACCATTGGCTTTAAGTGTTACATCGTATATGCCCGACTCTAAGTTGCAAGTATATGGAGCTGTACCAACATATTTGTTGTTAATATATACTTCTGCACCACTTACAGAAGATGTTATTACGAGTTCTCCAGAGTTTTGCATAGCTATATTTTCTTGGCTAACTTTACCCTCTTCAACGGAGATTGTTTTAGTTACAGTTGCATACCCATCTCTTTTTATTGTAATTTCTCTATTTCCAATAAGAATGTTTTTAAATATTCCAGGAGTAACTCCTATGTTTTCTCCATCTACAAAAATCTCAGCTTTACTTGGGTTGGTTTGAATGTTGAGTATTCCGTATCGTGGTGTAGGTGCTTCGAGAGTTTTATTGATATTCACACCTGCTTTTACACTTATTGTGGTTTTTGATGAGTGGTGCGACTCTTTTCGAGCCTCTACAACATAGTCTCCTGTGTTTAGGTTTCCACTCCAACTTCCAACACCTTTTTTCTCATTGTTAACATAAATTTCGGCATTGTTAGGTGCAAATATTGTTACAGAAGAGAAATTAGGTTGCAGTGTCTCTATTATTTCTTGAGTTGTTCCGCTGCTCAAAACTTTGTGAGTTACAGTTTTTGTGCTATACATAGGTAAACGGAATTCGAATTTGTGATTTCCTGCAATAACTTTTTTTGTTGTCAATGGTGTAGTTCCAGCATCAACATCATCAATGTAAACTCTTGCTCCGCTTGGATTACTGTTTATTTGCAATATAGAATAATCAGGCTCAAGTTTTACATTTTTTTCAGTTACGGCATTGCTGCTTATCGTTAAGTTTCCTATCTCTTTCTTGTACATATAGGAACTAATCTCATACTGATATGTTCCGTATTGAAGAAATGTTGAAATTCCTCCTTCTGCATCTGTTTGTAATGTTCTACCGTCAATATAAACCTCAGCATTTTTAGGCTCAATTGTAAGAGATAGATAGTTGCCTCCTAAATCCTGTTCTACATGCGATATAACTTTACCTGTACTTAATTTCATTAAATAGGTTTTGCCCGATTGTATTACAATTGGGTAGTAGTAGTCGCGTAAAATACCTAATGATGCGTGTTTTATGGTTAATTTTTTTGATCCCTCAGGAATATAGAGCCATATCTCTCCTGTCTTGTATTCAGGGTCTCCAACCAAACCTATTGAGCCCGGCTCAAAAACAAAGCCAGTATAAGAGGTTTCGATTTTAACTAGTGCTGCATCTTTACGGGTGTTGGGGTCGTATCGTTTTGTCCCTTGAATTGTAGCTGTTAAATCGTTTGTCAAAAGCGAAAAGCTCTCGACACTCATATTCTCAGCTTGTACCCCAAATATTACAGTAAATAGAATGATTATTAAATTTAACTTTTTCATTTTAGCTATATTCCCTATATGTTTTTTGCTATTGTAGATTTATCTTTTCTTTATGAGCCTTAGTTTCAACCTTCAAATTATTGTCCGATGATATACCTACGATTGAGGGATCTATTTTGATTATATGCATAGAATTAAATCTTGTAATTTCTCTCATTTGATTTTTGTAGTTTTCAACAATTGTAGATACATGAACCTGTTCAGAGCTGTCTTGATAGAAAATTTGCATTAATTGAGATGTTATATACGGATACCAAAAGCCTTTGTTAAGTTTTGTGTAAGTAATATGCTCTTTCTCTGCAATTTCCCCTCTTTTTTGATACGTGCAAAAAATTTTAGAGTGATCAACCTCTATAGAATTTATTGATGTCTTGGGTTCTATAT
Organism: Muribaculaceae bacterium; assembly: GCA_017546805.1. GTDB lineage: Bacteria > Bacteroidota > Bacteroidia > Bacteroidales > G3-4614 > Caccoplasma_A. The sequence continues at coordinate 51,340 of JAFYRT010000056.1, forward strand.
TATTGTTAGAACGATATATATTAGTTGAATATCTTTCTAAACCAGGTAAGCCGAATAGCTCTATGTCAAGTTTATAAAAGCCTTCTTCGTTTGTATGGTCTGCATTATTGTAAGAGGTGTATTTTGTATAGCTTTCTATTTGACAAACAATTTTATTTTTTCCATTTGATTTGTTCTCTTTTACTTCAACCAAACAGAAATATTCTCCAAATTTTGATTTATACTCTTTTACAACATTATAGTTAAAGAGTTTTTTTGTTCCTCCCTTTTTTAACTCCTCTATAACGGTTTTATTTTCATTGTCTTCAGAAAATGTATACATCTCTGTTAATGAAAAAACATTTATTCCATTTTTTAATAAATGTGCTAAAACGGCATTTGCGATAGCCTGATTGCGAGATTGCAAAGTGTCGTTTGAAGGAATGGATACTCCTAATGTTAGATTCTTATGATTGTGTGCGTTGAAAATCCATTCGGGAAGCGTATCTGGTCCCTGAATACGCCACATCATATCTTCTGCAAGTTGCTGGTTATCTGTTTCGATAAATCCAACAGCGTCAAATTGATTTTTTAATTGTTGTGATAAACTTTGAGCTTGAATTTGAGATGTATATCCCAAACACACTGTCAAGAATAATACAACTAATTGTTTTAACATATATGTTTAGTTTTGTGTTTTATATTTTATATTTTTATAGGGACTGTGCCAAAGCACAGCCCCATATAGTTAAGTAAGAGATTAATATATTTATATTTAAATCTCATACTTTAAAATTGACATTATTATTCAGCCAATTTAGCCATTTCTTCTTCAAATGTTTTTTTGAATTTCTCGTAATCGTAGTCAATTTTCAATTTTGAGTCATTTGACAAGCTGCTGTTCAAAGCTGAAAGAACGTCAGCAGTAGCTAATTCAACGCATACATAGCATTTGTATTTAGCCTCTCCCATTTTTTGGTATTTCTCGCAAATAATGTGAGAACCGCTAATTTTTTGGCTTACTACTGTGCGAGCCAACTCCTCAAAGCGTTGTACTGTTGCTGGAGTCTCTCCCTCTACATAGTTTTTAGCGTAGTTGTCGCTAACTGCTTTAATAGTAGCGTTGATGCTTGCAGCCAACTCTGTACGAGCAGAAGTTGTTGCTTGTTTGCGAGCAACGTCCTCGTTTCCAGCAACTGCGTTAGCTGTTGCGCGGAATGTTGTTGCATCTGTTCTGTAACCGGGTCCTGAGCAAGGAACTTCATAAGTTGAATCAGAAGTAGTTGTTGCAGTTGGTTGAGTTGAGCTACAACTTGCAAATAATGCTACTGAAGCAATAACTGATAACATTAAAAATATTTTTTTCATAATCTCTTACCCTAAATTTTCGTGTCGGGCACAACCTTAAATAATAAAAGAAAAAATTAATTTAGCATTATTACGTCTGCCGTAGAATTATCCATTCCAGGCATGGTTTTTCCTATATTGGCATTTATATATGTTGGATCGCACACCAAATAACGAGAACCCTTTATTTGAATGTAGTCGCCCTTTATATCCTCCTCAGTGAACTCAACGGCTGTTGCAAGGTGTCCTGGATAATACAAAAGTACAACTTTTAATCCTAATAAGTCTTTTATTAGGCGAGAAAATAATATTGATCTGTCTTCGCAATCGCAATATGGATAGTAGAGTGTCTCATCTGGGAAGAATACCCTTTCTTGTCCCCATGCTTGATTGTCTGTTTTATATTCAAATGCTGTTTGAACAAAATTCAAAAGTATGTTTGCTGCCTCTTGTTGACTTTTCCCTGCTATACTTGCTTTAAGAGTTGGGTATAGTTTCTCTTTTGCTTCGTTGCTTAACGGAGTATTTGCATATGTTGCCCAAAGAGTTTTTGAATTACCGTTCATATATGCAGAAGGATACTCTGAATAGAATAATAATAGGTTTATGTTTGTTGTTGATGTTAACTCAGTTTGAGGATAACGTTTTGATTTTAGTACTCTCTGTTTTGTGGCTTTATATGCAAATTTGTTTATTGTAGTCATTGTCAAACGCATAGGACTCTCTTGAGGGAACTCTCGGTTAAAGATGAACATGGAATTTACCTCATCTTTACTCAATAGATAATATTTTCTTCCTGAGATATTGTAGTATATCTGGTTACACATATCTTCATGGGTATTTACCAAAAGATGAATCTTATTATCTGTCGTTCTTCCTAATCTTATCATAAAACCCATGTTGTTCATAAGATATGCAGAAAGCATAACCGACTCGTTTGATTGACCATATATCTTTTCAGATATCTCTATTATAAGTTTGTACAACGCCCAATCGCAAAGATTATAATCTTCTCTTATTTTAGCGCAATCAGCTATTATGTTATCATAATCGCCTGATGATAATGTTTCCCAATAATCAGCCGCATCATTTTCCGATGCACCTGACATCTTTTTACATTTATTTATGTCAAATCTTATTTGGCACTCAATCCCATAAAATTCAATATTAATAGCCTTCTCTTGAGGTTTTGGGGTGTATTTAAATGGAACAACCGGTTTGGGTGCATCAAATTTCACTGTGGGTGTTATATTTTTTACCTTTATCTCTTTATCGAGCGGCTTAGCATATTCAAGAGTGTCGCGATATACAATAGGAGTAACAATTGGTTTTTCCTCTTTTGGCTTTTCAATTGGAGCTTGCGCCTCCTCTTTTTGCCAGGGTTTACGCATAAAATCGGCAAATTCAGCATTTATTTTTGTCTTATACGACTCAAAATCCTCAATTGCGTTTTTCTTGTAAGTATTGAAGTTACTACTTTGTTGCTTTAAGTACTCTTCATAACTTTGAGAAAATAGAAATGAAGAATTTAATAAACTTATAGCTAAAATAATTACCAATCTTTTCATATTTATGTAAATTTATTAGATAGTGAGTTTTATTATTACCAAACTGCTCAATCTTCTTAATATTAAAAATCACCTAAACCATACAATCCGAAATTAGGATCTTTTTCGGGTTGCCATGTTCTAACTTTAATAGATGGTTTTTGGGTATTGTTTAAGTCAACCATTAGGAATAGATATCCTTGGTCTCCATAGTTTGTGCTGTGATAATCTTGTTTTATCTCTATACCGTATAACTCACCGCCTGAAGCAGCTCTCATTACTCTGTTGTTACCAAAACAGATATTAACAAATTCATTGCTATTGAAACATCTTTTCAAATTGGTAATATATTGATTCTTTGTTAGTCTGTTATATATTACTATTTGATTATTGCTGTAATTATCCAACTCTACATCTCCTGCTGCTCTTTTTGTTTTGTTTCCAATAATTATGACGGCATTATCGTCGAAAATGTCTGCAATGTAATCTATTCTTTCTAAGGCAAATGCAGTTTTGTAGTTTTCAAGGAAATTTATAACAAAGAGTCTTGATGTTTGCGGCCACTCCTCGTGCGACCATATATCATTAAGGGCTTCGTGTCCTAATCCGAAAGTGATTGATTCAATCTTTTTCTCTATATTGAATGTAAAATTGACGTCTTCTACAAATTTTCTGGTGTTATTGCTGAAAGAGAATTGCATTGGTAGGCTACGGCATATTATCCAATTGTCGGCTTGAAGATAGACTCTCTCTGTTGGTGTTAAGAGTTGTGCATTTCCATAGTTTATCAATCTTGAAAACATATCCCATCCCTCTTCTGTAAAATGTGATTTTACCAAATCGTAATTTTTACTCTTTATGGCACTTGATATTGTTGCCACAATATCATCATATGGCTTTTTAGCATCAATATTCAATTGATTTACTGTGGTGTATGCGTGAGATGTAGATGTGTATTGTGTTACTTTATTTACTGTTTTTGCTTGAATGTTTGTTACATTTGTTGGTTGGTGTGATGCAACAGACGAAAGAGGTACTCTGTATCTCGACTCTCTGGCAAAGTACTCTTCTTCTCCTATAGCATTCATCACAGTTTGCATTTCGTTGTCCACATGTACCTTCTCCCTAAAAATATATTCACACATAACATCTATGTATGATATAGGTATTTTAGGGTTGACTTCACATGCACCTTTTCCGTTTGATGCTGAATTTATTGCGCTTGTACTCTGACCGTCAAAGTATTTGAAGTCAATACTACTTACGGGGACACCGTCGTAACGGAAAATTAGTTCCAATAAGCCATCTGATATGTCATTTTCTGATAGAGATACCTGTAGGTTGGAGAATATGGTTCTTATCTGTTTCGGTATCCATGTAACCAACATTACTTCTTCCTTGTCATATTCGAAAGTTATTTCTCCGGGTCGAGGTAAACTTTGTAATAGAATTAACGCCCAGTTATAGTTGCGTAATGCATTATCAATCTCTTTCCTTTTGACAGCTTCTAAAGCATCATTTACATACGATATGACTTTGTTCCTGCGCGATTCAAATACTTTGTCAATTTCTGAGCGATGAATATATCTGAATATGGTGTATTTACCTTCCTTTTCGTTGTAAAATTCTATTCTTTTTACATTATTCAATGTTGTAGCAGAATATGTTTTTATGACACTCTCGCAACTAACTACAGTTTCTGGTGTCTCTCCTGTTACAACATTTTTTGATAATTGAATGAAATCACTCTCTACAGATACTGAAATTTGAGATATTAGCTCATCGAGAGCCATGTTGTCAGCTCGTTTTTGTGATGAATGATGTCCCTCTCCCCAAATGTATGAGTGGTCACTTTTTATTTCATTTATACTTTGTGCGCTTAATGGAGTTTGTATGCCTAATAATAAAAGAATGTATGCAGCTCTAATTATATATTTCATATTTATAATAATTTCTTTATCCGGTTAATATTTGTGCCTTATTTGCTGTGTCCAATAATTTTTTTAAGATTGTAACATATAGGTAGCTATAGTTACTCTATTTTATAAGATCAACTGCAAACTTAATATTTTTTTAGAAATATTTAAGCAAAAAAAAATAAATTTATGCCAATTTATTCTCTTTCTTGCATAGTATGTATATGTATGTTAAATCCCCAAAGCCATGGACTTTGAGGATTTTTTATTGTAAACTATATGTATAACAGCTATTTATTTCTTATTATAAGATAGGTCTCTATTATTTTGTTTCACAACTTTTAAATACAACTACCCTATTCCATGAATTATTATTTGGATATGGTTGCATAGAACTTCCATTTGCAATAAGTTTAAGGCGCGATTCATCTATATTATATTCTTTTACGAGAATCTTTATGACCTTATTGGCTCGCTGCTCACTCAATTTCTTGTTATACTCATCTGTTCCTGTCTCTTTGTCTGCATAACCTGTTACTATTACATCGCATGTCGGATTTGCCTTCATCCATTCTGCTATGTTGTAAATATTAATCATCTCTTCATCTGTTACAACACTGCTGTTTAGTGCGAATCTTACAGTAGAGGTTAACTGCGCGTCACAAGGAGACTGTTTTTCTGTTATAACTTTGGGCTTTTGGGCTAATTGCTTTTTAAGTTGTGTGTTCTCTACCTCTAAGAGTTCGTTCTTTTGGGCAAGAGTGTTATCTTGAGAGCGCATTGTGTTTATTTCGGCATTAAGAGCCTCTCTGACAAATGTCTCTCGTACAGGATTGTAAGAAGCAAATTTTTTACCTCCGAAGTTAAAAGATATTCCTCCTAATAGTGCTAATGTTGCTTCGGCACGTTTTGACTTTATAACCCCATTATAGTTGTCAGATAATATATTCACTTTGCCCTCAACAAACATATCGGCATATCTGCATAAACGAACATTGAATCTCATACCTGTAGATATTCCAAAAGACAATGTTTTTCCAAATGGATTCTTAAAGGCATAGTTACTTGCAAAACCCACATAAGGAATTACAGATATTATTCTGTATGGGTCATATCCTCCTATGGTATTTGTCATATTCCACATAAAGTCTGCAGCAAGCGATACGTTTTTGTAATGTAGAATATCGACCTCTTCAGGATATCTTAGTCTTAGAGCCCCTCCTGTTGCCGACAATCTTAATCCCCAATAGGGGTTAAACCATTTACCGAAGTCTACTGTCATCGAAAGAGAAAAGAGCGATTTGCCTTTGTGCTCGGCAAAGAGAGTCTGTACTCCTGCTCCCATTGACATAAACCAATTATCACGAGGTAAAGGTGAATAGTAGTATGTTTTGCCTTCGGGAACAAAATCAACAACTACTATCTCCTCCTCAATTTCAGGAGCTTGAGCATATACTTTACTACTAAGTAAAGAGAGAAATACTCCTGCAAAAATTAAAGTTAAGTGTTTTAGTTTCATCTTTTTACCTTTTTTAGGGTTTGACAATTCTAAAACACATCTCTTTTGTCTTTTGTTTGTCTGTTTTTTGATAATTTATACCAATAATGTTACGTCGTAAAATTTATTTTACATTTTTTGTATTAAAGTCAATGTAATATCGTATTTTTGCACTATATAACCAGAGAGAAAATATTAAAGAGATGATGCATATTGATATAATAACTGTTCTTCCCGAATTGCTTGACAGTCCGTTAAATCACTCTATTCTTAAAAGAGCTAAAGAGAAGGGATTAGTAGAGATAAATGTACATGATTTGAGAGACTATTCACTTGATCAAAGACATCGTAGAGTTGATGATTATCCATATGGCGGTGCGGCAGGGATGGTTATGCAGATAGAACCTATTGATAGAGCTATATCGGCACTTAAAGAGAAACGCAATTATGATGAGGTTATATATACATCTCCCGATGGAGAGATGTTTAATCAGCCTATGGCAAACTCTTTGTCAATGGCTCAGAACCTTATTATTTTATGCGGACATTATAAGGGTATAGATTATAGAATCAGAGAACATTTGATTACTAAGGAGATTTCGATAGGCGATTACGTTTTGACTGGTGGTGAGCTTGCCGCTGCAGTTATATGTGATTCTGTGGTTCGCCTTATCCCTGGAGCTATTGGTGATGAACAATCAGCCCTATCCGACTCTTTTCAGGATAATCTTTTAGCACCTCCCGTATATACACGTCCTGCAGAATATAAGGGATGGAGAGTTCCTGACATTCTCCTATCTGGTCATCAAAGAAAAATTGAGGAGTGGCAACACGAACAGTCTGTTGAGCGAACAAAAAGATTAAGACCCGATTTGTATAAAGATTGAATATGCCAATAAAAAATATCCTTGAGACACCTCAAGGATATTTTTTATTTTATGGTTATTAAAAACTCTATTTTTCGTGATGGAATTTTAATCCTTCGCTTCTCACATATTTGATTTCTATTCCATTTTCAGAGTTTTTCAACACGAGTTCTTCTCCGTTTGAAGATATTTCTGCTTCAAGTTCTAGAGACAAAGCATTTAAATAGTTTTGCTCTATTTCTGCTTCATCATCTCCGCAGAAAACTTTTGTTGATCCTATGTTCTCAATTTTTATTTTTGATTCATTTACAGAATATTTACCCATAAATAAATTACACCCTGTATTACCAGCAACCATAATTGTGTCGCGGAAAGTCAAGATGATGTTTTCATCTGCATCAATTGAGAATCCGCTATTGTCAGTATACTCTGTTAATTTCCACTCTGTTGCCGATATATCCTCTTTTGTTACTTGTTTTGACGAACAACCTGTTACTATAAATGTCAATGCAAGAATTACATATACAAAATTCTTCATACTAATCCTCCTTATTTAAAATTATTAATGCCGATATAACTCCAGGTATCCACCCACAACCTGTTAAAATAAATACTATTAAAAATGATCCACATCCTTTATCTGCTACAGCCAAAGGTGGAAATATTATTGCTAATAAAACTCTTAATAACGACATATGTCCTTTATTCTTTTGACCAAACATAGTACAAATATAGCAAAAATGGAATAAATCACAAATTTTACACTCAATATAAGAGTAATGGGTTGCATTATTTTGCAAATAGTTTTAAATTTGCAGAATATTTATCAAAAGATTACAATTAGATGCCACAAATCTCAAATAGAGGGGAAATTATGCCACAGTCCCCTATTCGCAAACTTGTTCCTCTTGCTAATGAGGCTAAAAAAAGAGGAGTTAAAGTATATCATTTGAATATTGGTCAGCCTGATATTCATACTCCGGAAGAGGGTATTAAGGCTGTACGTAATATAGAACGTAAAATATTGGAGTATAGTCCAAGTGAAGGATATTTGTCGTTGAGAGAAAAACTTGTAGAATATTACTCTCGTTTTAATATTGAAGTCTCAACTGACGATATAATTGTTACAACAGGTGGTTCAGAAGCTGTGCTATTCTCTTTTATGGCTTGTTTGGATCCGGGAGATGAAATTATTGTTCCCGAGCCTGCATATGCAAACTATATGGCTTTTGCTATATCTGCAGGAGCTGTAATTCGTACTATTCCCTCATCTATCGAGGATGGTTTTGCTTTGCCTTCATTCGACAAATTTGAATCTTTGATTAATGAGAGAACAAAAGGTATTTTGATATGTAATCCAAATAACCCCACAGGTTACATATATACACCCAAAGAGATGAACCGTTTAAGGGATATTGTGAAAAAATACAACCTTTTCTTGTTCTCTGATGAGGTATATAGAGAGTTTACATATACATATGCTCCTTACGTTTCGGCGCTTCACCTTGAAGGAATTGATGATAATGTAGTATTGATTGACTCTGTGTCAAAACGATACAGTGAGTGCGGTATTCGTATAGGTGCGCTTGTTACAAAAAACCGAGAGTTGAGAAATAATGTAATGAAGTTCTGTCAAGCTCGTCTATCTCCTCCACTTTTAGGACAAATAGTTGCAGAGGCTTCAATTGATGCATCGCAAGAGTACCTGGATAAGACATATAATGAGTATATTGAGCGTAGAAACTTCTTGATTGATGCAATAAATCGCATACCCGGATGTTATACTCCTATGCCAATGGGTGCATTTTATACGATGGCAAAACTTCCTGTCGATGATGCCGATAAATTCTGTGCCTGGTGTTTGAGCGATTTTGAATACGAAGGGCAAACTGTCTATATGGCTCCAGGTTCGGGATTCTATACATCTCCAGGTTTGGGTAAAGACCAAGTTCGTATTGCATATGCGTTAAACAAAGAGGAGTTGGCAAAAGCAGTTGAGGTATTGGCAAAAGCATTAGAAGCATACCCGGGAAGAACTCTATGATACTCGAAAAGTACATAGCCAAGAAAATAAATTCCGAAGGAAATCAGAAAAAAAAATCTCCTGCAGTAAAGATAGCTACAATTGGGGTTGCCCTTGGTGTGGCAACCATGATTTTGGCTTTAGCTATAGTTGTAGGGTTCAAAAACCGTGTAGCTGAAAAAGCTATTGGTTTTGCATCTCATGTGCGAATAACAGGGATAACCGACCAATTATATACTAACTCACTACCGATTGCTGTTGATGACTCAATATGCAATATGTTACAGATATCTCCAAAGGTAGAATCTATAGCAAAGAGTGCAGAACAATCTGCTGTCCTTAAAACAGATACTGAATTTTCTGGCGTAATACTAAAAGGCATAGAGTGTTATTATGACAGTTCTTTCTTCTCTAACTCATTGGTAAGCGGGCATTTCCCGGCTCTATCTGATTCTACAACATCTAATGATATTCTTTTGTCTGAGAGCATAGCCTCTAAGCTTCAACTAAATGTTGGAGAAAATATCTTATGCTACTTTATTAATAAAGAGAAGGTAAAGGTTCGAAAGTTCAATATCTCGGGAATATATAACACAAATTTTGTTGAGTACGACTCGTTTTATGCTTTGTGCGATTTGAAAGTATTGCAAAGTGTAAACAATTGGGAAACTGACCAATATACATCTTTAGAGGTAAAATTAAAAAAGTTTGACGACACAAAACTCTTTGCTAAAGAGTTGAGATACTCAATTATTGGGGATACAGATAAGTATGGTAACTCATACTTTGTTGAGTCTGCGTTGGATTTAAATCCACAGCTATTCAATTGGCTGAATCTGTTGGATATGAATGTGTGGATTATAATTGTACTTATGTCTCTTGTTGCAGGGTTTACAATTATATCTGGTGTGCTTATAATTATTCTTGAGAAAACCTCTACAATAGGAACGCTGAAAGCTCTAGGGGCAACAGACAAATTTATTCGTAGAACATTTATCCATTTAGCATCATATCTAATACTTAAAGGTTTGCTATACGGAAACTTAATAGGACTATCTTTGTGTACTATTCAACACTTTTTTGGTATATTAAAACTTGATGCTTCAACATATTACATATCAGAGGTACCTATTGAACTTAATTGGTGGCTGTTGCTATTACTCAATTTAGGAGCATTAATAGTATTGTTATTAATGGTTACAATCCCTACTCATATTATATCAAAAATTAAACCTGCAGAGACAATACGATACGAGTAATTTATATAAATTGTCTCTTTATTGATATTTAGAATGTTGAATTTATTTTAATATTCTTCTGATAACATATTTTTTATTTCCTCAACATCAATACCTTCGCAAATAATTTTTCCTTCACGAATATCATTAAGATATTCCTCATTTTCATAAAGATATTTTGTTACACCCTGATCTTTCAGTTTTTCAGATATTTCAAAATTTATATCATCAATATAAATTATTGCTGTCCGATAAAAATCAAAAAGAGAAATAAAGACGTATTTGAGTCAGAGTAATATTAAAAAATTAATCGCACCATTATAAAACAGAGTGAAAGCCCTGAAGTTTGCAAAAATAGGGCGAGGACTGTTTGAGCTTTAGCGAGTTCCACAGCCCCTGCAAACGAGGGAATAGCTGTAACGGCAAATGAAAATTGACTGAGGGATGTTCGAAGAACTCCCGAACAAAAATTTGAATGACTGTTTTATATCAG
>JAFYRT010000057.1 GCA_017546805.1 Muribaculaceae bacterium
ACTCCATCGTTACAATCAATTTTGAATTCGTTCACATACGTTTGTATGCTCGCTCTTTCAAAATCTCAGTAACTTGTATTTTACCCCTTCTAACAAACCTTTTCTCCTCACCCCCAACCCCTCTCCGGTAGAGAGGGGAGTTATAAAGGTTCTATTAGTCTAATTGGTCTAATTAGTCTAATAAAATCTATCCCAAAAAAAAATACACCTCTCAATTAATTGTAAATCAGTAATTTACCCCCCCCCTCGATGGCAGGTGTTGTATGTTATCAAAAATTAACCTTACTTTGCATAAAGTATTCTTTAATAACTCCAATAAAAATATTAAAACATAAAATAAAACCAATATGAAAAGAAGAGCATTAATATTATTGGTACTATTGGTAACCATTGTAGCAGGTATTGCAGCAAAACAAATAGGGCGTAAAATGTTGGTTAATCAAGGCGGTAAGATAGTTGCAGCATATAACTTGTCTCAAGAGGTTGATAGTTTAACATTTGTAACATACGATATTTATTCAGTTTCAGCATTATCATCTAACCTTACTTTGGGCAGTGCATCAGTTTCATCAAAAAGTGTAGAGCAAGGTAGTACAGTAACCCTTACAGCTCAACCTATAGAAGGGTATAAATTCTCAAACTGGACAGTAAATGGAGTGGTAGTTTCAACTTTAAATCCATATACAACAAATGTAACTGATGATATTGAGTTTGTAGCAAATTTTGAAAAACAAAGCAGCACTTCAACAATAATCGACCCCATAAGCAGTTTGAGTTATGATGAGTTGGTTTATGTAGAGGGAGGCACATTTACAATGGGAGCCATAAGCGACGATTCCGACGAACGCCCCACACATAGTGTAACCCTCTCAAGTTACTATATAGGCAAATATGAAGTCACCCAACAGTTATGGGAATATGTAATGTCGTATAGTGGCACAGCCGCCGACGGTACAACAATGACGACATATTCAAGCGACGTGTGGTTAGGAACAAATCCATCGTCAAGTTATGGCTTAGGTAACTACTATCCGGCATATCGTGTAAGTTATGATGACATAGTAAATATCTTCCTCCCTCGCCTAAATAAGATAACCGGAGGAGATTACCGCTTACCCACCGAAGCCGAGTGGGAGTATGCGGCACGAGGCGGAAACAAGAGCAAAGGCTATAAATATAGCGGAAGCAACACAGTGGGAGATGTAGCTTGGTATTATGATAATTCAGATTCAAAATCTCACCCAGTAGGAACAAAACAAGCCAACGAATTGGACATCTACGATATGAGTGGAAATGTATGGGAGTGGTGTAATGACTGGTATGGTTCTTCTTATTATTCTTCATCACCACAGACCAATCCTACAGGTCCATCAACAGGCTCTGCACGCGTGACTCGCGGTGGTAACTGGTACTATTATGCGGTTAGTTGCCGAGTTTCGAATCGTAGCAACAGCAGTCCTGACTATCGCGGTTACGTAGGCTTCCGCCTTGCCTCAAGTTTAAAACCTTAAATTTCTAAGCTGAAAAGCAAGAAAAGCCGGAAAGAATAAATAGATTACTATTTTTGAATACTAATAAAATCACTTATCAATAACAAAAGGTTGCTCAATTATAATCGGGCAACCTTTTGTTGTGTTATATTAGTTCAATAAGTCTAATTGGTCCTAAAAAATCTCATTACTAATTTATACGTTCAAAAAACGTATGTTCCTCAACCAACAACTATATTACTTGCATTTTCCATCCAATACTACAACGTCAAAAGCGGGCATTGTAAATGTTATCTCTTGGTCAATATCAATGCTCTCTCCGCTGATTCCTGCGTATTGTGTTTGGTTTTTAAATGCGTCTGTTAGTTTTACGCTACCGTTAACGTAGGTTGGAATATCCAACGCTTTACGCAATGTGGTTGTGTATGTTTGCTCTGTTGAGTTGGGGTTGCGTAGAGTAAGAGTTGCTTTCTTGCCATTCCAAGATGCCCAACCGTATACTTCTGCTTTCTCTCCATCCCAAGGATTTCCACCTACCCAGTGAATATCAGCAAGTACATCCTCGTTTTCTCTATGCCATTTAATACAATCTGCCAATTCAGCCCATAGCTCTCCGTCTTCGCCTATTGTACTCATTAGGTCGTTATCGACATAAAGCTCAATAAGTCCCGATCCACAGCCAAAGGCACAGCGCATTTCGCGGATAATTCCTTTTGCTGTCTCTTCAGAATCGTCGCGAGGTGCTGCTGCAGGAGGTCCGTATTTTGTTACGATAAGTCCGTGAGTCATCAAAGAGTTGATTGGGCATATTGGTGATGCTACTGTAAAGTTTTTATATACCATGTGGTCGCGGTATGTAATCCACTTCTCGCGGTCGTCTCCTTGGTCTCCTACTGTTGTCCAGTCTGCATCTTGTCGCCAAACTGCATCTGCGTATTGGAACCAGAAGGGTGATGACCATGTTCCAACTGTACAGTTAAAGAATAGGTCGTAGCGTATTTTGCGTAGTGCTGTAAGCACTTTTAATATTCCCTCGGCGTCTTCTTCCACTTTAGGTCCGGTTGCGTTGCCAAGGTCGCTAATGCCGTCAAATTTGAAGTAGCGGAAATCGTAGCTGTTTACCATATTCTCACAGCTTGTGATAAATCCGTTAAAGTATTCGGGGTGTGATAGCTCAAAGTTATCGATTTGGTTTTTGTGATTTCTGTTCCAAAAGTCAAGACGTTGTTGTTTTGACCATCCATATCCTCCTACGGGGCCTAACCAAGCTCCTGTTCCTGCTCCCATTGATTTTACAATAGTGTCGAGTTTTGCAAATCCGTTGGGGAATCCTTTGTGAAAGTTCCAGAATGAGTTGAATTCATCCCATCCGTCATCCCAAACAAATGCGTCAATACATACTCCATGTTTTTCAAACATATTTGTACGCCATGCCTCAAGTACCTCCACGCATTGGCTCTCAACCATACGTTTCATAGGGTCGGGGTCGTTGTTACGATCAATGTTAAGCTCGTACCACGAGTTATAGTGAACAAATGAACGGTAGGGTACAGCACGTTCTCTCTCGTGGTATGCAAGGAATGATCGACGTAGTTGATCCTCTTCAACCAATCCTACAACAGCACCGATTTCCCAACTCTCGCCCTCTTTTATTGTGGTTGCTCTGCTCCACAATCCTTTAATTGTGTTGCCTTCAACGCTGTTAATACCCAATGGGTTTTCGATACCTGCAAATATCTTATCTGATGCAAGTGGAGCTCCGCGAACTGCTCCTTTAACCTCAACAGCGTCAGCTTCCTCAATCAGGGTGTATTCCATTGGAATGATGTTTTTCATCTCGGTGTCAGCATTGGCTGTAATCTTCATCTCTGTGCGAAGGTAGTGCGAGCCATTGCGTAATACCGCGCTCCAATTGATTGTTAAGTTTCCGTATTCAAAAGGAACAGATAGTTTGTATCCATCAAATTGTTCTGCTTTTTTAATGGCTTTGGCATCGCCTTTCATAGTTTCTAAGACGGGTAATCCCATCTTCATCTCTGAAGATTTAACTACAGTACTGTCTCCAAGGGTAATGCTGAATAAATCTTTTGCAGGAGCTAATTGAAGTGCCTCGCAACCTTTAAACGACATAACTCCGTTCTCAATTGAGTATTCTGCTGAAATGAGTTCATTTGAGAGTTTGTAGCTATCTCCGTTTACCAAGGCTGTTGCTTTTCCGGGTTGCTCCTCAGAGGGGAATTTAACACCGGCTTCTTGCATGGGAGTACATGCAACAAAAAGAAGTGCCAAAATTAGTGCTTTAAAAAGTTTCATATCTATTTTGTGTTTATTGTTTGTTTTTTATATTTATCTCAAAGATAGTACAAAAATTTATATTATTGATTAATCAACACCCTTTATTGTTTTTATTGTTTTGTTGTACAAAAAAAGGCTACTCGCAAGAGTAGCCTTTGGTATTTAAATTGAAATATTATTCAATTATTTTTTAGAAGCATCAAGTTTCTCTTTCAATGCTGCAAGTTCCTCGATGTCACCAAGAGTTGATTTCTCTACTGTTGGCATAGCTGCTGCTGTTTCTGCTGCCTCTTTTTTAGCTGCTTTTTTAGCTGCTGCTGCCTCTTTCTTAGCCTCATCTTCGAAAATTCTGCTGTGAGAAAGGATGATACGTTTAGCCTCTTTGTTGAACTCGATAACTTTGAAGTTAAGTTTCTCGTTAACTTGAGCTTGAGTTCCGTCCTCTTTTACAAGGTGTTTAGGAGTTGCGAATCCCTCTACTCCGTATTGAAGAGCGATTACAGCACCTTTGTCAAGAAGCTCAGTGATTGTTCCTTCGTGGATTGAATCTACAGTGAATACTGTCTCAAATACATCCCAAGGATTCTCCTCAAGTTGTTTGTGTCCAAGGCTCAAACGACGGTTCTCTTTGTCTATCTCAAGAACTTGAACCTCGATGTCTGAACCGATTTGAGTGAATTCAGATGGGTGTTTGATTTTTTTAGTCCATGAAAGGTCAGAGATGTGGATTAGACCATCGATACCCTCTTCGATTTCAACGAATACTCCGAAGTTAGTGAAGTTGCGAACTTTTGCTGTGTGTTTTGTTCCAACTGCATATTTAGTATCAACGTTTTCCCATGGATCTGCTTTAAGTTGTTTGATACCCAAAGACATTTTGCGCTCTTCGCGGCTCAATGTTAGGATAACTGCCTCTACATCGTCACCAACTTTCATGAAGTCTTGTGCGCTGCGTAGGTGTTGTGACCATGACATTTCTGATACGTGGATTAGACCCTCAACGCCTGGAGCGATTTCGATGAATGCACCGTAGTCAGCCATAACAACAACTTTACCAGATACTTTGTCACCAACTTTAAGGTCTGCATCAAGAGCATCCCATGGGTGAGGAGTAAGTTGTTTAAGACCAAGAGCGATACGTTTTTTGTCATCGTCGAAGTCAAGGATAACAACGTTGATTTTCTCGTCGTTTTTAACAATTTCCTCTGGGTGAGTTACGCGACCCCAAGATAGGTCTGTGATGTGGATAAGACCGTCAACTCCACCAAGGTCGATAAATACTCCGTAAGAAGTGATGTTTTTAACGATTCCCTCAAGTACTTGACCTTTTTCAAGTTTAGAGATGATGTCTTTCTTTTGTTGCTCAAGCTCAGCCTCGATAAGAGCTTTGTGTGATACAACAACGTTACGATACTCTTGGTTGATTTTAACAACTTTGAACTCCATAGTTTTGCCTACGAACATATCGTAATCGCGGATAGGTCTGATGTCGATTTGTGATCCGGGAAGGAATGCCTCGATTCCGAATACGTCAACAATCATACCGCCTTTAGTACGGCATTTGATATAACCTTTTACTATCTCGTTGCTTTCAAGAGCCTCGTTAACACGATCCCAAGAACGTGCTGCACGTGCTTTTTTGTGTGATAGCAAAAGTTGTCCTTTTTTGTCTTCTTGGTTCTCTACGAAAACCTCTACTTTGTCACCGATTTTAAGATCGGGGTTGTAGCGGAACTCGTTCATAGAGATGATACCATCTGATTTGTAGCCGATGTTTACAACTACTTCTCTTTTGTTCATAGAGATAACAGTTCCTTCTGTTACATCTTTGTCTTTAACGGTGTTGATGCTGTTGTCATAAGCTTGCTCCAACTCCTCACGGCTTTTGTTGCCGAATGTCTCGCCTTTCTCATAGGCTTCCCAATTGAAATCTGCAATGGGTTGTAATAATTCTTTTTCCATTTTTTAACTAATTGTTTAATAATTAATGGGTTAGACTTTATGTTGTCAAAAAATCGATGCAAAGATAGTGATTTTTGCTCTAATAACAAAGGTTTTAGCTTGTTTTTTATTGGTTAAATGTGCTAATAATTACGATTTTACCTCAATTGGCACAAAGTGCCGTACTAATTCTATGTATAGAAATTAGTACCACTTCTCGTTATCATACGGACTGCTGCTCTTTTCGTATTTGAGGTCTTGCAACATTGAAGATTTCACGCTTATGCGGAAGTCGTACGATTTATACGGACCAACGGGAACGAAATTACAGCTCATGCTCCAACAGTGCATATCGCGAGTGATGCCACAGCTCATATATGCAATTCTTTTTATGTCAAAGTCGTAACTTCCCGAGAAAGTAAACGTCCAGTTCTTTGTTGGTTGAATGTTTCCGGAGAAGCTTAAGTTTTGAGTGAATTTTCCGTTGTACTCCATCTTCTCTTTGTTAAACTCTCCATATCCGTAATTGATAGAGTAGCTGACAGAGAAACTCCAGGGTATCTTCCATTTTAGATATCCGTCTTTCATGTCGCTATCTTCGTTTTGTGGCTCGGTTTCACCACGACTTTTTTTCTCCTCTTCTCTCATCTCTTTTATTCGAGCCAGCTCCTCAAGGTTTGTTATGGGTTCTCCCGTATCGCTCAAAATTGATGATGAGTTCTCTTCTTCATTCTTATCTTTCTTACCGAACCATTTTTTGAATGTGTCGTTATTGAACGTGTATGAGAATGATGTTCCTGTACTTGATAAACGTCCCAATCCTTTACCAACTTTCCAGCGGGGAATGTTTACTCTGACGGGGTTTCCGTAAGAGTTTAGTTGATAGGTATATGTGTCGAATGTAAAGTTTGTTTGGAAATTGAAATTCTTGGTGAGTTTTAGTAATAGATTCATGTTGATATTACTCCATCTCATTGAATCGGCAGCCATATTGTAGCCCCAATTCACGCCCAAGTTTTCAATCAAACTAATCTTTTTGACTCCCGTAGAGTCGCGTTTGGAGTTGACCTTCATCTCAAGATTGTTTGCCAAACTGAAGTTGATGGTTCCCTGCCTGCCTTGCGGGGCAGTTCCAAATACATTATGCGAGAAAGGAGAGTATTTTACCTCCTTTACCGAGCCGTCTTTGTTGATTTGAGTGTATCGTTGCCAGAATCCGAAACGTTCGTGGCTGAAGTCCGGAGCTCCTGTAATGCTTACGCTTGGTGTCATGACGTGGCGTATCATTTTTATCTTCTTGCCGCCAAACCATTTGGCTGGTTGGAAGAATCCGTATAGTTTGGTTTGCATCGATACGCTTCCGCTGTAGTTATATACATTGTAAAAACCATATATGGTGTCGTTTACAACTGCCGATGCTCGAGGGTCCCACTGCTTCATTATACGGTTTGAATACATTCTGTCTGTAAAACTGAATGATGGTGTTATGTTTATGTACTTCAACAGTGTAAATGTTGCAGATACCGGCACGGTGTGTTTCATACCGTTTTTCCAATCTTTTATAAAGCTCGATTTGAATAAAAGATCTTGTTTTGTGGTGATATTGTTTCTGAACATACCCGAGTAGCTGAAGCTGATTTTCTCATACCAGCGCTCTTTGCCTACAGGTTTTTTGCGTTTAAAGGGGTATATTCTGCTTACGTTGACGGTAAAGTCGGGAAGCGAAACAACTATAGTAGAGTCTTGGCTTCGTTGTGTGATATTTGTTGTTGCAGATATTGAAACAGGTGCATTGGGGAATGAGTATGTGAAGTTTACTGTTGAACTTTTTGTGTTTTGTGTAAACTCCGATGGGTTGTAGTATGTGCTTAAACTGTTTCTGTCATATCCACTTGTGGTAAAGTTTACCATTGCCGAGAAGCTCATATTGGGATTTGCTTTCTTGTCTTGGCGGTGTTGCCATGCAAGCCTGAAGTTTGTCTGTTTTGAGTAGTCGGGCATACCTTTGTCGCCCAATACGGTGGTGAGGTAACTTGCGTTTATGTATCCCGAGAATTTATATCTTTTTGCATATATCGACTGTCCTTGCAATCCCCAAGAGCCTTTTGTGTATATCTCTCCTGTCAGGGCAAGGTCTACGCAGTCGTTAATGGCAAAATAGTAGCCTCCGTTACGAAGATACAAACCTCGGCTCATCTCCTCTCCAATGGTTGGGAAGATAACTCCCGATGAATATTTTTCGGTGAATGGAAAAAATCCGAATGGTACAGCCAATGGTAGAGGTACTCCTGCCAAAACCATATATGCCGGACCTGTAACAACATTTTTTCCGGGACGCATTTTAGCTTTTGTCAATTGTAGATGGAAGTGAGGGCTTTCGTGTTTGTCGCAAGTGGTGTATTTGCCATTGGCGAGATAAAAATCGCCTGCCGCATCTTTCTTTGTCTTGCCTCCGATAAGGTATCCCTCGCCTTGTTGAGTCTTAACGTTTGTGATATAACCTCGTTTGCTCTTAAAGTTATATTTCATTGTCTCAGACTCGTATTCACCGCTTTTGTCTTTGAATACAGGAGATCCTGTGGTGTTACCCAAGGTGTCTGTTGTTCCCACGGCATAAACGGTGCTGCTATCCATGTCCATGCGTATTTCATAGGCGGTAAGTTCTATGTCTTGGTAGTTGATTTTGCTCGAACCAAACATGTATGCCATGTTGCCACTCATCATTACCATGGAGTCGGTTGCTGTATATGTGACTATATCCTCCAATGCCTCCTTTTTTTGAATGGGAGGGGTGGGGGTGTTTGCAATAGAATCAGTGGGGATGGAGTCCGATTTGTTAGGTGTCACAGAAGAGATGCTATCGTTAGAGATAGTATTGACAGATAAGGGCGCAATTTTCTCTGCACCTTTATCTCCTTTTTGAGCTCCTGCGTATAAATTTACCGATAGCAGGGCTGCGATAAGGACAAAAACCGTTATGTAAAATCTGTTTCTCTTTGTGGACATGTTTTTGAAAGCCTATTTTCCGCAATCAACCCACAAAGGTAGTAATTTTGTGGCAAAGTTACCGAATTACAGCCCTTTTTTATGGATTTTTAGTATTGATTTATCTAATATCAAGGATGAAATCTCCCTAAATGGAGGAAATAGGGGCTGAGGAGTGTGCTCTTTAAAATGTTGGTCTGTTTACGAGAACAACTCTGTCCAAGCGTCAAACCTTTTTAGTGTATCATTGCCAAAGCGTTCGAGCGAAGCTCTTGCTTCGGCTAACGATTTGCGTTTGTCGGGAGATGTTTTTGAGAAAAATTTGTCGGCGTAAGCAACAATTTTCTCCTCAATGGATACGGGAATTACATCTTTGTGAGGGAGTGGGAGGTTTTGAGTTTCAATCTCTTTTGCTGAAATCCCGGCTCCTGTATGTCTTTCGCAAACAAGAGCATGCTTCTCCAATCCTTCGTTGCGCAATATCTCGGCTCCTAAAAACGAGTGCATGATATATGGTTTATCGCCCGTGCAAAAGATTTTTGGGGCATTGGTTAGATATATGCCAATGTCATGAAGCATTGCGGCCTCATAAACAAATGTAGCATCGGCACCCAATTCAGGGTGCGATGCCACTATTTCAATCGCCAACTCTGCAACACTTTTGCTGTGAGCAATAAGTAGATTGTAGAGAGGTGTGTTTTTTGTATAATACTTCTCTATTATAGAGATATAGTCTATTCTATAACTGTTGTCCATTGGTGTCTGTCTTCAACCTCGCCGTATTGAATACCTCTCAATTCGTTATACAATTTTGTACTGTAAGGTCCGGGACGTCCATCTTTAGAGATAACGTAGCTGATGTTGTTGTCCAAGTCGTCAACACGTTGCATTGGAGAGATTACTGCTGCTGTACCGCAAGCACCTGCCTCTTCGAATGTAGCCAATTCCTCTTCCGGAATTTGACGTTGCTCAACAGTCATACCCATATCTTCTGCCAATTGCATAAGGCTTCGGTTTGTGATAGAGGGTAGGATAGACGATGATTTAGGTGTTATGTAGGTATTGTTTTTAATACCGAAGAAGTTTGCTGCACCTGCCTCGTCGATATATTTTTTCTCTTTAGCATCAAGGTACAACTCGCAAGAGTATCCTAAATCGTGAGCTTGTTTGTTCGCCAAAAGACTTGCTGCATAGTTTCCGCCCACTTTATAGCGACCTGTTCCAAGAGGAGCAGCACGGTCGTAACCTCTGATTATTACGTATGGAGTTGTTGAGAATCCGCCTTTGAAGTAAGGTCCTACGGGAGTTACAAATATCAAGAATAGGTATTCGTTTGCAGGATGAACACCAACTTGAGCACCTGTTCCTATCAATAAAGGTCTGATATATAATGAAGCTCCGCTTTCGTAAGGAGGAACAAAACGTTCGTTTAGTTTTACAACTTTCTCAACCATCTCGCAGAACAACTCAGTAGGAAGTTCCGGCATAAGAATTCCGCGACATGTAGCTTGTAGGCGTTCTGCATTGTCTTTCATTCTGAAAACACGAATCTTTCCGTCTTTTCCTCTAAATGCTTTAAGACCTTCAAAAGCCTCTTGTCCATAGTGAAGACAGGTTGCCGCCATACTCATATTAATAGTATCGGTAGAACTTACTTCAACTTCTCCCCATTTTCCGTCGCGATAGTATCTGCGAACATTATAATCGGTGGGCATATATCCAAACGATAAGTTAGCCCAATCTATCTCTTGTTTTGTCATATCTTAATTATTTTGTGAACGGTTGCAAAGATACAAATTTGATATTAAAAAGCAGAATATAATTAAAGTTTTTTTGTTTTAAACTCTGCTTTCTTATATCTATTCATCGTCATCTTCGTCCCAAAGAGCAGGATAGTCGAAAGAGTATTCGCTTTCGATAAAGGCTTTCAGGTCTCGTCCTTCGCGTTTTGTAGGACGTCCCATGCCTTTGCTTCGAGCAACAAATCCGCTTATGCGCGACATTTCCAAAATATCGTATTGCTCTTGAGGAGTGATGTTCTCTAAAAACTCGGGAACAAGTTTTGCACCCATTCTGTTTTCGGCAAGAGCCAATACATGGAAAGTGTAAGTAATGGGAGGTTTGCGAACCGAAATTTCGTCGCCTACTTTAACTGTGCGAGAAGGCTTTACAGTTACCCCTTTCATCTCGACTCTGCCTTTTTTGCATGCATCAACAGCTTGAGTTCTGGTTTTGAAAACTCTCACGGCCCATAGCCACTTATCAATTCTAACCTCTTCTTTTGGCATAACTATTTATTGTTGTATTGAGTCATAGTTCTTGCGGCACCTGCCAAACAAAAACTTGTGATAATCTCTTTTGCCACATCCAGACGTGGTGCAATTATGTTTCCTTCTTCCGAAGAGAATTTGCCAAGAACATAATCAACTTGTCCTCCTTTGGGAAATTCGTTTCCGATACCAAAGCGCAGACGTGCAAAATTCTGACCTATCAGTTGAGAGATGTGTGCCAATCCGTTGTGTCCTCCGGGGCTTCCTTTCTCTTTTAGTCGTAACTGTCCGAGAGGTAGAG
Source organism: Muribaculaceae bacterium (assembly GCA_017546805.1). GTDB lineage: Bacteria > Bacteroidota > Bacteroidia > Bacteroidales > G3-4614 > Caccoplasma_A. Next base: position 11,283 of record JAFYRT010000057.1, read on the forward strand.
CGAGGTCATCTACAATAACCAACAGATTTTCATTAGGGATACTCTCTTTTTGCAACCAATATCTTACCGCATTTCCACTCAAGTTCATATAGGTGGAGGGTTTCAGTAGAATAAGGGTGCGACCTTTTACCGAAATTTTAGCTATAGCGCCATATCTCGAATCGGTAAAAACAGTATTGGACGCCTTAGCTAAAGCGTCCAATACCTTAAATCCTATATTGTGGCGGGTGTTATCGTATTCGCTACCGATATTACCCAAACCTGTAATAAGATACTTCATTAATCAGTTAATTACTTTCTTGCAGCAGCGGCAGCAGCGGCAGCAGCACGAGTCATCATTACTGAACATACAACAGCCTCTTTGGGGTTGATAAGTTCGATGTTGTCAAATTTAAGATCACCTACGTAGATTGATTTGCCAAGAGCCAATGACTCAACGTTTACAGTCAATTTCTCAGGAATCTCAGTGTAGATAGCTTTCGCTTTAAGACGACGCATTTTAAGAACCAATTTACCTCCGGCTTTAACACCCTCAGCGTGTCCGTCAAGAACAACAGGAACAGCCATAACGATAGGTTTCTCTTTAGAGATTTCTAAGAAATCCAAGTGAAGGATGTTTCCTGTTACAGGGTGGAATTGTGCATCTTTAAGCACTGCCATAACCTCTTTCTCTCCTATTTTAAGTTCAATAGCGAAGATGTCGGGAGTGTAGATAAGTTTGCGAACTGCCTCAGTTGAAACTTTGAAATCGGTAACGATCATACCTTTTCCATCTTTCAATGCTACGCATTTTTCACCCTCTTTCAACTCGCCGTTGTAAGGAAATTCTACTATTTTTCCGCCGTTAAGAACAGCAGGAATCATGTTCTCTTTACGAAGAGATTTGCTCTCTTTTTTACCCAAGTTTACGCGGGGAGAGCCTTCCAATTGGAATGTTTTCATTGTTTTAAAAAATTTTGTGTTACTAAAAATTAAGTTTAATTACTCCTTAATTTCCCATCGCACGGAATACTAAAAAGCGGCGCAAAGGTACAAATAATATTTTATTTGAGCAAATTGCCCAAAATATTATTTATATCAACTCTTTTTAAAAAAAAATGAATACCTTTGCAAAATAATATAAAGAGTAAGATAAATAATACTGAATACATATGGAACAACGTAAAGTAAGAGTGCGTTTTGCACCAAGTCCAACAGGCCCATTGCATATTGGTGGAGTAAGAACTGCATTATATAACTATCTGTTTGCAAAACAACATGGCGGAGATATGATTCTTCGTATAGAAGATACCGACTCTCAACGTTTTGTGCCGGGAGCTGAGGATTATATAATATCTTCGTTGGCGTGGTTAGGCGTAAAATTCGACGAGGGAGTAAACTACGGAGGAGATTTTGGACCATATCGCCAATCAGAGCGTCGCGATATATACCGTAAATATGTAAGCCAACTATTGGAGGCGGATAAGGCATACATTGCATTTGACACACCTCAAGAGCTGGAGGCTAAACGTAACGAAATACCAAACTTCCAATACGATGCAAAGACTCGTATGTCAATGCGTAACTCTTTGGTTATGGACAAAGCCGAGGTGGAAAAACTAATTTTCGAAGGTGAGAAATATGTTGTCCGCATAAAAATAGAACCAAACGAAGATGTAGTGGTGGATGATATGATTAGAGGCAAAGTTACAATCAACTCATCGGTTCTCGATGATAAAGTTTTGTACAAATCTGCCGATGACCTTCCAACATACCACTTGGCGAATATTGTGGATGACCACCTAATGGAGGTGACTCATGTTATTCGTGGAGAGGAGTGGTTGCCATCTGCTCCCCTACACGTTCTTCTATACAGAGCATTCGGATGGGAGGATACAATGCCTCGTTTTGCACACTTGCCACTATTGTTGAAACCCGAAGGAAACGGTAAATTGAGCAAACGCGATGGTGATAGATTGGGATTCCCTGTGTTCCCATTGGAGTGGAAAGACCCCAAAAGCGGAGAGATATCATCAGGATACAGAGAGAGCGGATATCTACCCGAAGCGGTTGTTAACTTCTTGGCATTGTTGGGTTGGAATCCAGGAACAGAACAAGAGTTATTATCAATGGATGAGTTGATAAAATTGTTCAATATCGAAAAATGTAGCAAGGCAGGAGCAAAATTCGATTACGAAAAAGGGAAATGGTTCAACCATAAATATATACAAGAGAAGAGCGACGCCGAGGTGGCGGAGATGTTTGTTCCTATCTTAAAAGAGAAAGGAGTTGATGTTGAAGCTTACAATGTAGAGAAGATTGTATCTTTGGTAAAATCAAGAATAAATTTTGCAAAAGATTTATGGTCTCAAACATCATTCTTCTTTGAGGCTCCCGAAACCTATGCAGAGAAGGATATTCGTAAACGTTGGAAAGATGGAATGCCTCAAATAATATCTGAGTTGATAACTCTTTTGGAGGGTGAGGAAAATTATGCATCAGCTGCTCTTGAGGAGGTTGTGTTGGGCTGGATTGCCAAAAACGAATATCATTTGGGAAATACAATGAATGCTTTCCGTTTGGCGGTTGTAGGAGAGTGTCGTGGACCTCACATGTTCGACATTACCGAGATAATAGGTAAAGAGGAGACAATCGCAAGATTGAAAGTTGCATTGGATAAGATAAAACCAATAGCATAAATTGAATTCTGACGTGATAAAAAGAGTCGTATATATAGCTCTGTTCTTTCTTATGATACTACCCGCATCAGCCCAAAAACTGATGTGGGATGTTGACTTTTGGGGTTATTTCGACAATAGGGAATATAATACCGATTTAACATCTGCAAAAACTCTCTTCGGAATACGTCTGTCTCCGGAGATAGGCGTTGAATTTGATGACTCGCATCGTTTGATGGCAGGAGCAAGTTGGATTCAACCTTTTGGTGCAGAAGTGAAAGAGAGTAAAATAACTCCCACGCTCTATTATCGATATTCAAAACGAGGTTTTTCCATGAGTTTTGGTATGTTTCCAAGAACTCAACTCATTGACAAACTTCCATCGTATATGTTATACGATTCAATAGCGATATATCGTCCAAACATAGCAGGAGCTTTGTTTCAATATCAGGCTAAGAGGGGGTATGTCGAGGCGTATATCGATTGGACGCAAATGCAGACAAAAACGCGTCGTGAGGCATTTGTAATTCTTGCAGACGGACGTTGGACTCCTAAAGTTTTCATGGTTGGGGGATATTTCAGCATGAACCATTTGGCTCGTTCGAAAGAGCCTGCTGAGGGGGAGTCTGTGATGGATCATATTTCAATCTCTCCATATGTGGGTGCCGACTTCACCGAACTTACACCTAAATTAGACACGCTTTCGTTAAGAGTGGGCTATTATGTAGGCGTTGAGCGACACAGAGGTACAGGACAAAAGTTTATGCCAAACGGACCTTTGGTGGAGTTTAACATGGCATGGAAATATATAGGATTGGATAATACGTTCTATTATGGAGGAGATATGTATCCTTTCTACGGATTGTGTGGCGCTCAACTATATCAAGGCGATCCTCTTTATCGCTCAGGCAAATGGTATAATCAAACCGATATAAATTTCTATTTTTTTAGAAACAGTTTTGTAAACTGTTCGGCAAAACTTTCATTTCATATCCTCCCAAATTCGTTTAACTTCCAACAACAATTGGCAGTAAGATTTAATCTGAACGAATCTATCTGGAAAGATAAGGAGAATAGAAACAAGAAACCATATTTAGAAGGAATATATTAACATGAATATTATTTATAACTTAGGAATATATCTCTATAGTTTGGCGGTAAAGTTGGTCTCTGGGCGAAATCCCAAGGCAAAACTTATGGTGGAGGGACATAAAACTCTTTTCGCAGATTTAAAGTCAAAGGTGATAAAAGGAGAGGAGTATATATGGATTCACTCTTCGTCATTGGGAGAGTTTGAACAGGGCAGACCAATAATTGAGAAGATAAAGGCAACAAATCCGCAGGCAAAAATATTGTTGACCTTCTTCTCTCCATCAGGATACACCGTAAGAAAAGATTATCCTTTGGCAGACATTGTTTCATACCTGCCTTTTGATTTGCCACGTAACGTAAAACGTTTTATTGATATTGTAAATCCTAAAATGGCAATATTCATAAAGTATGAATTCTGGGGAAATTATCTGAATGAATTACATAAACGAAACATTCCTACATATATAGTATCTGCCATCTTCCGCAAAAATCAAATATTTTTCAAACCCTACGGGTGGATGTTCAGACGAATGCTTAAGTATTATGAACATCTCTTTGTTCAAGACAAAGCATCTGAAGAGTTGTTGAAGAGTGTGGGTGTGGGGGCTGTAACCGTAGCAGGAGATACCCGCTTTGACAGGGTGGCTGAGATAGCATCGCAAGCAAAAGAGTTACCTCTATTCGAGGAGTTCTCGAAAGATTCGTTTGTTATGGTGGTTGGTAGCTCATGGCAAGCAGATGAAGATATATATGTGGATTATTTCAATTCGCATCCTGAGCTCAAACTTATAATAGCTCCACATGAGATAAACGACTCGCACATTCAACATATAAAATCAAAAATAAAACGACCGATACTCTTTTATTCGCAATCAGAGGGGAAGAATCCTGCAGAGTATGATTGTTTGGTGGTAGATTGTTTTGGACTTTTATCTTCGATATACCGATATGGCGATATTGCATACATAGGCGGAGGTTTTGGTGCAGGAATACATAATGTTCCTGAGGCGGCCGTATATGGAATACCTGTGATATTCGGGCCCAACTTCAAGAAATTCAAAGAGGCTCGTAATCTTATAGAGCGAGGAGGATCGTTCACCATATCATCGAAAGAGGAGTATTGCGAGATAATGCAGAAATTATCTGATGATGCATTCCGTTGCGAAGCAGGAAAGATAGCGGGAGAGTACATAAATTGCAATACAGGAGCAACAACTTGTATCTTAAATAAGTTGTCATTGTAAAAACTCAAAAAAAAGAGCTGATTTTGCTATCTTGATATTACAATTTTTTGTAATTTTGCATTCGAAATCATAAAAAAGCATAAAATTAAACATTGTTGGAGGTAAAATACCGCTATCAATTAATCTAATAACATATTGTTGGGTTGAAGGAGGTTAGCTGAAGGTTATTAAAAATAAACAAAGCTAACAACTAACAACCAACAACTAACAACTAAAAATATGGACGTAATTGCAAAAATCGTATCGCAAGCGCAAGCTAACATTCAACGTATAGTTTTACCCGAAGGAGGCGATAATCGCACACTTATTGCTGCAGATAAATTGGTTGCAGACAAAGTTGCAGACATTATCTTAATGGGTAATGAGGAAGAGATTGCAGCAAAAGCAGCAGAGTTGGGTTTGAAAAACATTTCAGGAGCGACTATAATCAATCCTTTGACAAACCCCAAGAAAGAGGAGTATGCAACATATCTATACGAGTTGCGTAAATCAAAAGGAATGACAATGGAGCAAGCAATTAAATTGGCAGAAGATCCGTTGTATTTGGCTCCTTTAATGATTAAAAAAGGTGATGCTGATGGAGAAATTGCAGGAGCATGCAACGCAACAAGCAGTGTATTGCGTCCGGCATTCCAAATCGTAAAAACAGCACCCGGTGTAAGTGTTGTTTCGGGAATGTTTATAATGGTTCTTAAAGATAACACATTGGGAGAGGACGGAGTCATGACTTTTGCAGATTGCGCAGTATGTCCCGACCCAACAGCTGAGGAGTTGGCGCAAATAGCAATATCAACAGCAGAGACAACAAAAGCTCTTGCAGGATTTGAACCACGCGTAGCAATGTTGAGCTTCTCAACAAAAGGTAGTGCAAAACATGAGAGAATAGATAAAGTGATAGAGGCAACACGCATAGCAAAAGAGCGTTGTCCCGAGATGATGCTTGATGGTGAGATGCAATTGGATGCTGCTATTGTTCCTGAAGTTGGAGCATCAAAAGCACCCGGAAGCCCTGTTGCAGGAAAAGCAAATGTATTGGTATTCCCATCTCTTGAAGCTGGAAATATTGGATACAAATTAGTTCAACGTTTTGCAGGAGCAACAGCAATCGGTCCTATCCTTCAAGGTTTGGCAGCTCCTATTAACGACTTGTCAAGAGGATGCTCGGCTGAGGATATATATTTGACAGTTGCTGTAGCGGCAGTACAATCAATTCAATTGAAATCTAAACAATAATCATAACTATTAAAACCGAATGAAACTCACTCAAAAATGAGTGAGTTTTGTTCGTATAAAAAGGATAACACCATGAAAGTACTTGTATTAAATTGCGGATCTTCATCAATTAAATACAAACTCTTTAACACAGCTGACCATTCAGTAGAGGCACAAGGAGGAATTGAGAAGATAGGACTAAAAGGATCATTCCTAAAAATAACTCTTCCATCGGGAGAAAAAGTGGTTCTTGAGAAAGATATTCCTGAACACACAGCGGGAATTGATTTTATATTGAACACACTCGTAGGAGAGGAGTATGGATGTATAAAATCACTTGACGAGATAGGAGCGGTAGGACACCGTATCGTGCATGGAGGAGAGAAATTCAATTCATCGGTATTGATTACCGAGGAGGTGAAAGATAAAATCAAAGAGTGTTTCGATATAGCACCTCTTCATAACCCTGCAAATATGAAAGGAATTGAGGCTGTGGATGCAATATTGCCAAATGTTCCACAAGTTGGAGTGTTTGATACAGCTTTCCATCAAACAATACCTTCATATGCATATATGTATGCACTTCCATATAATCTATACAAAAACTATGGAGTGCGTCGTTATGGATTCCACGGAACAAGTCACCGTTATGTTTCTCAACGTGTATGCGACTTCTTAGGAGTGGATGTTAAAGAGCAACGAATAATAACTTGCCACATCGGAAACGGAGGCTCTATAACAGCTGTAAAAGGTGGAAAATCAATAGATACATCAATGGGCTTGACTCCTGTTGAGGGATTGGTAATGGGTACTCGCGTTGGAGATATTGATGCAGGTGCTTTGATATATATAATGGAGAAAGAGGGCTTGACTCCCGAGCAACTATCAAACTTGATTAACAAGAAGAGTGGTGTAATGGGAGTATCTGAGGTATCTTCAGACATGCGTGAAATCGACGCTGCAATTTCTGAGGGTAACGAGCAAGCAAAACTTGCATTGGATATGTACCACTATCGTATCGCAAAATACATTGGAGCATACACTGCAGCTCTTAACGGAGTGGATATTATCGTATTTACAGGCGGTGTTGGTGAGAACCAAATCAAAACTCGTAAAAACATTTGCGAACGATTGACTTACCTTGGAATAAAAGTAGATGACGAGAAAAACAACTGCCGTGGCGAAGAGGTTGTGATATCTTCTGCCGATTCAGCAGTTAAAGTAGTTGTAATTCCTACTGACGAGGAGTTGATGATTGCAAAAGATACAGAGGAAATTGTAGCTGCTCTATAATTTAGAGATTCAATACAATCAAAAACAAAGAGACTGTTTCGCGCGGAACAGTCTCTTTGTTTGTATCTGAAAAGATGTTACCATCTTCCTCCACCACCGTGGTGAGGAGGTCTTCTGTTGTTCATCTCTAATTGAGGGGTCATTTCGCCTCTCTTGCTGAAAGAGTTGAAACGGTAAGCAAAAGAGAATATAACATATCGTCCTATGCTGTTTGTCTCAATATCTTGAATATAGTTACCCGTAACGCTTCGGCTTATATTCTTGTTCTGGTTTAAAATGTCGTATGCTCTAACAATCAATGAAGCCTGTTTGCCTTTTAAGAAACTCCACGAAACTTGAGCATTCCATAGCCAAACCTCTTTATCGTAACCATCGGAATAACCGGCTTTCCCGCTGTAGTTGACATCAGTGGTAAAGGTTATGTCTCCCGGTATATATAGGGTGGTGGCAAATTTTGCGCCATAGTCAAAGGTGTTTTGATTTCGACTGGATTGAATAGAGTTTTTTGTCCTTTGGTATCCTCCGTTACCGCCAATTCTTATATCTCCGAAACTGTTACTGTAAACAAACTCCAATCTCTCGCTGATATTATAGTTCATAGAGGCATTGCGCACAGAGTTTGTAAAACCGATTTGTCTGTTACAGCCCACGCTTGTAAAATTGTTAAAGGAGAACTTTTTGTTTTTGAAAGGCATATTTGTCATGAACATACTCCAGATGTTCCAAACTCCATTTTCATTTACGGGTTTCGTAATCTGAATACCTTCCTCGTTGAAGAATGTGGCGTTGACAATGCTGTTCATTGTGTAGTTGGCATGGAAATTAAATATCATTGAACGTTGTTTCTCGGTTTTGAAGCTATTATATCTGATGCCGAATGAGTTGTTGTAAGACGCCTTAAGGTCGGGATTACCCTCTGTCCTGCGAAGAGGGTCAGATATGGTCTGGCTTGGTTGTAGTTGAGATATCGAAGGCTGTTGGGTACGACCGCGGTAATCAATCCTTAAATTGTCGCTTTTGCTTATGCTGTAATTATAGCGGAGGAAAGGCGAGAAATTATATTGCATCTTTCCTTCAACATCGCGACTACTGTCTATTAGGTTGAGAGATTGAGATTTTGATGGTTCAAAGTCGATACCCACATTATAGTTCATCTTTTCGTATGTTCCATTAAAAGCAGTGCTTGCCCTATGACGTTGGAAATTGTTTCTAAAACTGTTGCTGTAATCAACGTTCATATCTCCTAAACTGCCATCGCTGTTGATATTATATGATAGTTTGTCGGCATATGTGTAGTTATATCTGTAGTTGTATGAAACAGACCATGTAGTGTGTTTGTTTATAGGTTCTGTGTATGTGGCTCTTACACCATAGCTTGTTCCCCAACTGTGGTTATTGTCTTTTAAGTCGGTTTTTTCAATAACTTTGCTTTTAAAATAGTTTGTGTTGTTGTAGCTGTAGCCGTTCTCTTTGCTGTCGTTGTAATCATAGCTGAGGCTGATGCTTATTTGACGACCCTCTTTGCCTTTGAACTTACGGCTAAAGCTTAATCTTCCGCCGACATTAAATCCATCTGCTTGGCTGAATGAATTCAGAGAACCAGTTGTTATGGTGTCGTTCTCTCCAAGAGAGTTTATGCCATATGAGCGTGAAGCGGCGGTACTGCTCATCTTTGAGTTGCTATATTTGAAGTATGGTTTAAACTCAATTTGTGTATATTTGTTGGGATTCCATAACAGACGGTAGTTCATCTCCAGGTTATGACCTCTGTTTCTGTTCTCTTTTAGAGAGTTGTCAAATGTGGTGCTGTCTGAAGTTAAAAAGTTTTGACGTTCACTATGCTCTTTCAAATCCATATCGGTATAGGCATATTTTACATCACCTCCGGCTCTGAATTTATCGCTTTTGCCTACGTTGAAATTCAAGCCTCCAACAGCCGAAGTGTTTTCTCCTTGCATAGGGCCCCAACCGCCTCTGCCTCGTCTTGAACTTCCCGAGAACATGGCTCCTCCCAAATCGTTGGCACCCATGTTGTTTGTGTTGTTTGCTCCTGCTAAAATTGTAACTTGATTGCTGTCTTTGAAGTAGTTGGCCATAAGAGAACCTTCATATCTTGCGTCAGTGGCTCCACCTGCCTGAACGTTGCCAAACCATCCGTTTTTCATGCCTTTTTTTACGGTTAGGTTTATGACAGTCTCATCCTCTCCGTCATCAACACCCGAGAATCTTGCTTCGTCCGATTTCCTGTCTATAACCTGTAGCTTCTCTATCATGTTTGCAGGTAGGTTTTTAGAAGCAACTTTGGGGTCATCCGAGAAAAACTCTTGTCCGTCAACCAATATCTTTTTTACCTCTTTGCCATTGGCAGTGATTTTGCCATTCTCGTCAATCTCAATACCAGGCATTTTTTTTATCATATCTTCAACAACGGCATTAGGTTGTGTTTTGTATGAATCCGCATTATATTCGAGAGTATCCTCTTTTGCTATAATATCAGGAGTTTTACCCATGATAACTGCCTCAGAGAGCATAATGTCAGAGGGAATCATCTCTATTGTCCCCAAATTAAAATGTTTGTTTCCGAGAGATAAAGAGACGTTTCTGTTGTAGGTATTATATCCGATATAAGAAAGAGATACAATGTACTCACCCATAGGTAGCGATGCAATTCTGAATCGACCTTTTTCCGATGATGTTGTACCTTTGACCAAACTGCTGTCTTTGGTATTTAAAACCTTTACACTCAGCTTTGGCATAGGTTCTTTATATTCATCTATCACCGTGCCAAAAACAGAGAAATCGTATTGGGCCTTAATCTCATTTGAGAATAGTATTAGTGCAATCGAGCATATAATATATTTAACGTAATTGTTCATGTTCTTCAGATTTATGTTTATACGACAAAAAAAATATTAAAAGGTTTAATCTTAAATTTAGTTGTAAACCTGTTTTTTAATAAAAAAAGGCTTTATATTATTAATAATTGGAAAAAATGATTAAATTTGCATTTAAGAATATTAAAATTAAATAAATATGAAGATTTTGAAACAAATCCTTGCCATTTGCGGCATGATGGCAATTGTGGCAACTACGTCATGTGTTGACGAAAGGTATGACCTTGACAATGTTTCAGGAGAGATGCATCTCTTTGAAAATGGTATAAACATGCCTTTATTGCAGACAGGAGATATGTTCTTTGGCGATTTGATTTCGTCAGAAGATGAAATAGTATTGAATGAGAAAGGGGTATATGAGTTTGGAACAAACAAAGATCGTCTAAATCTTGATATAGAGATTGTCAATAAAGTATCTATTCCAGAGCAGAACCCCGATTTTGGATTGATTAAAACTTGCAAGTTGCCAATACCAACATTCAATAGTACTCCTATAGCATTGCCTTCAGATATAACTGATTATGTTGCAAGTTTGTTGGTTGAAACCGAGAAGATAGATTCTCGTGTAACATGCATCGAAAAGATATATACTCACGATGAGTGGATATCTACCATAAGCCTTTCTGTAATCGATGCTTCAGGTGCTCCATTTTCGGGTGAAGGCTTGCGCGTTGATATGATAAAGTTCGATAATTACAGATTGGAGTTGCCATCTGTTTTAATATTGGATAAAGAGAAATTATCTGCGTCAGGTAATATCAAAGTTTCATCAGAAGAGGATTCAAATGTTTTGATTCTTGATGGAGAGGCAGAAGGAAGTGAAATTTATATATATGTAAAAGTAAATGGCTTTAATATTGGCGACAAAGTATTTGTTGACAATAAGATAGTTATTGACGAGGATATAAAGATGAGTGGAAATATCTCTTTGACTATATCAAATGAAGGACCAATGGCTATTTATGAATTGGGAGTAAAACCAACGCTGAATATCCCGGAGGTATATATGGATGAAGTTCTTGGAAATGCCACATTGGAAGCTGAGTTGGAAAAAGAGATTGTACGCATAGGTTCTTTGCCCGAATTCTTGGAATCGTCAGAAACATCTTTGGTTTTGACAAACCCATATGTGCCTATTGTAATAGAGACAACTATTCCAATGGATTATATTTATGCCGACATAGAATTGGTTCCAAGAGATGCAAATGGAGACTTCATATATGATGATAACGGACAAAAAATAGAGATAAAGGTTGATCATATGTCTGTTCCCGGAGATAGTCATGACACTCCCGGTCCCACAACAAGTTATGAGTATATAGCTTGTCAAAGAATTCCGGAACTTGACAACTTGGGATACGATTTCGTGGAGTGCCCCGAATTAGGAAAGATAACAAAAAAAATCCCATCTTATATAGAGGTATCCGGTAGAGGATATACAGACCCTGCTCACATCTATGACTTTTATATTGGAGAGTTTTATCATGCAGATTTAAATTATGAGGTCAGAGTGCCTTTTATGGTTGAGCAAAATACATGTATTGTATATGAGGATGAAACAACCGATTTAAATGCTGATATATTTGAAAACTTGACAATGAGTTCTATTTGTCTGAATGCTGATGTCTTAAACGGATTCCCGGCAGAGATGTCTTTGGAGGTTGAGCCTTTTGATGTTAATGGCAATAGGATAGATGGAGTAGAGGTGATAATACCATCATCTATAAAGGCATCAGAAACAACAGAATTGACAGAGAATGTTGTGCCTGCTCAAACAAAAATGAAATTAGAGATTAGAGAGTTGGTTAAAGGAGAGATGCAAAAAATAGATCAATTAAACTGGCGAGTTAGAGTGCTCTTCCCCGATAAAGGTCTTATATCTAAGTTTCAATCGTTAAACATGAAAATTTCGTTGGAATTGCCTGAGGGAATTGCTATAAATATGGATAACTTATAAAAAAGAGAATGAAGATGAAAACGTATATAAAAATTGTATCGGTAGCATTATTTTCCATAGTAATGGCTATGCCTATTAAGGCACAAACTGCTCGTTCTGCCTATTTCTTGGAGGGAGTGCCAACAGCTCATAAATTAAATCCCGTGTTGTCGGCAGAGTATGGCTATTTCAGCTTCCCCCTTTTGGGAAACTTTAATATTGAGTCAAGCAGTAACGTTGGAATTAGTAATTTCATGTTCCCATCTGAGAGTGGACAATTAATGAATTTCCTAAATCCAAATGTATCTTCAGCTGAGTTTTTGGATGGCTTGAAATCTCAAAATAAGATGGTGGCAAATCTTGATATGGAAATTTTCTCTTTTGGATTCCACAAGTGGAATGGTTTCAATACCTTGAATGTGTCGTTGCGTACATCTGCAGGAATGCAGATGCCAAAAGAAATATTTGAATTCCTAAAAGTTGGTCGTAAATCGGTTACTGAGCCTACAGTATATCAAATCAGAGATATAAATCTTAATACATCATGTTATGCAGAAATTGCGCTTGGTCATTCTCATAGAATTAATGAAAAGTTGAAAGTTGGTGCCAAAATAAAAGGTTTGATAGGATTGGCATATGCAAACATGAATATCGACCAAATGGATATAACAATGGATGATGCCAATGCTCAATGGATAATAAATACTAAAGGATATGCCGATGTAGCGCTAAAAGGTATGGAATTCCAAAGTGAACCCAGAGTCGATGAAAATGGAAATTCTTACGACTATATGGAGGGATTTGAATTTAACACATCTCAATTTGGTATTGCAGGAGGTGGATTGGCTTTGGATTTAGGAGCATCATATTCTCCGATAAAAAATCTTGAAATAACAGCATCACTAAACGATATAGGTTTTATAACATGGAATCATAATAAGTCTGTTGAGACAGTCTCTTCCGGAATTGTCTATGAGGGAGTCAATATGGCCAATAACGAGACATTCGAAGATTTAGGGGATATGTTCTCAGAGATGATAGAGCTCAAAGAGGTGGAGAAACCTTCAACCACAAAATTCCTTCAAGCCTCTCTGAACGTAGGAGCAGAATATTCTTTCTTCGATAACTTAATCTCTTTGGGAGTATTGTCTCATACTCGCTTCGGTGCAGAGTTATATTCAGAGGGAATGTTTGCATTGAATATTCGTGCCAAAAAAGCCTTTATGATGTCGTTGAACGGAACAGTCTCTAATATGGGAAATTCATTTGGAGCATTATTGAGCATATGTCCCGAGGGATTCAACCTTTTCTTGGCAGTTGATTGCTTGCCGGGTATGAACTTGACAAAGAGCTATTATATGCCCGTAAATAAATTCCATGTTAATGCTACATTGGGATTGAACTTTACATTTGGCAAACGTCATAAATGGGGAATCTAATATCTCGAAAAAGATAATCAAACATACACAAGAGAGGGCAGCCAATCGGTTGCCCTCTCTTGTATGGTTATTTAATCCTTCTGTTTAGTTTTAGTTTGTCTCCCACGTTAGGTGAGTAGTCGCTGTCTAAATCGTTTAAATCGTAAATAGATGATAGTTTCATACCATATTTCTGTGCTATTGAGTGTAACGACTCTCCTGTCTTTATGGTGTGATATTTATATCCCTTTTTAGAGTAATTGTTCTTCTCTTCAAGGTATATGATCATTCCTTTTTTAAGAATTGCATCTTTGGGTAGTTCGTTATATCTTGCCAATCTGCGAGCATTAATGCCAAACTCTTGACCTATTGCCTTAAAAGTATCTCCGTCGTGAGCCTCGACATAGAGTAGCTCCCATGATTTATATGGAGTATGAGGCTTTTCGATGAAATTCTTTTTCTCCTTTTTGCTTAAAGTGACTTTGTCGTAACGATTTAAATTGTACAGTTCGATAATGCCAATCAACTTACTTGCATATGCTTTATCTGTTGCATATCCACACTTTTTTAGACCGTTAGCCCAGCCCTTATAGTCTGTAATCTTTAATTCAAACAGTTCGGCATATCTTGATCTTGATGTTAAGAATAGGGAGTGATCTTCGTACGATTGCATGGGGTCGTCGTATTTTCTGAAGCATTCGCCTTTTTCATCGTCATCGTAATATACCTTTTCGCCTTTCCATACGCCATGGCATTTAATTCCGAAGTGGTTGTTCGACTCTTTGGCGAGCTTACCGTTGCCGGCTCCCGATTCCAAAAGACCTTGAGCCAATGTTATACTTGCAGGAATCTTATACCTCTTTTGCTGACGAATTGCCTCATCTTTATATTTCTCAATATATGCAACATATGCCTTATTTAATGATTGTGCAATAATCTCTGAATTTGCACAGCCTATAAAAAGTAAAATGGCAAAAAGTTTTAAAGAAAAAGTCTTGAATGTATAATGTGAAAAAATTTTCATTACCTTCGCAATATAAAAATGGTTGATATGAAAGAAATTGATTTGGTTGCAAAGATAAGCATTTGCCCATATATAGAACTATCCGACAGAGATAAAAATCTAATAGATAAATCAAAAGAGGCTCAAAAGGGAGCTTATGCCCCATATTCTAATTTCTATGTTGGTGCGGCAGTCGAGTGTGCGGGGGATATAGTAATAGGAAGCAATCAGGAGAATGAGGCATATCCTTCGGGGATGTGTGCCGAAAGGGTTGCACTTTTTTCTGCATCGGCTCAATATCCCATGGCAATTATCTCTTCAATAGCCATAGCGGCATATAACGGAGTTGAAGATGAGGAGACTTTTGCTTTTCCATGCGGAGCATGCCGACAGGTTTTGTTGGAGTATGAAAAACGCCAGAATAGTCCTATTCGAGTGCTGGTATGTGCCAAAGATGAGGTCTATATAATTGAATCTGCAAAAAGTTTGTTGCCTCTCTCATTTAATATGTAATAGTTTTGTGTGGTAACTAAAAAAATAGTAACTTCGCACAGAGCAAACCAAAAGGAGGAATTCTCTTAAGAAAAAAAGTGGTTTGCTACGGAAAAACAATTTGAGAATGGAAAACTATATCGTATCGGCACGCAAATATCGTCCAACAACATTTCTATCTGTTGTGGGACAACGTTCGCTTACCCAAACGTTAAAGAATGCCATTCAATCAAATAAACTTGCTCATGCCTACCTCTTCTGTGGACCACGTGGAGTGGGAAAAACAACATGCGCAAGAATCTTTGCAAAGTCAATAAATTGCAGTAATCCCACACCCGACGGAGAGGCATGTAATTGCTGTGAGTCATGTATGTCGTTTAATGAAGGGCGTTCATACAATATTCATGAGTTGGATGCTGCATCAAATAACTCGGTAGAGGATATACGTCAACTTATAGATCAAGTTCGTATCCCGCCCCAATTGGGAAAATATAAGGTCTTTATCATAGATGAGGTTCATATGCTGTCGCCTGCGGCGTTCAATGCCTTCTTGAAGACATTGGAGGAACCACCTCAACATGCCTTGTTTATATTGGCCACAACCGAGAAACACAAGATTCTTCCTACAATCCTTTCGCGTTGTCAAATTTATGATTTTCAACGAATCTCAATCTCTGATACCGTTGAACATCTAAAATATGTGGCACAAAGTGAGGGTATCGCATTCGAGGAAGAGGCGCTATCTGTCATTGCTCAAAAAAGTGATGGAGGAATGAGAGATGCCCTTTCTGTATTCGATCAAATGTCGGCATATTCGGGAGGTAACATAACATATAAAAGTGTAGTTGCAAACCTGAATTTGTTGGATTATGACTACTATTTTCGCCTAACTGATGCCTTTATTGAAGGAAATGTACCCGAGGCACTGTTGATATTTGATGAAATTTTAAAAAATGGATTCGAGGCGCAATACTTCGTGTCGGGCTTAAGCAATCACTTGCGTGATTTGTTGGTTTGCAAAGATCCCGTAACAATACCATTGTTGGAGGTGGGAGAGAGTGTTGCCCGAAAATATTCAGAACAAGCATCCAAGTGTACAAATGAGTTCCTCTATAGGGCAATAGACATATCGAATACTTGCGATTTCAATTATAAAGTAAGTAGTAATAAACGTCTGTTGGTTGAGCTATCACTTATAAAAATAAGTCAGCTCAATCAAAAAAAAAAATCTGACCAAGTAGAAGATTTATATTGGTGGGAAGAGTATGCGCTTGAGTCTATCTCATCTGCAACTCCACCTATGGCAGAACAAAAAACAGAGGCACAGCCTACAACAACCTCTTTGTTGCCAAACAAATCAACACAAATCAAGATAAATAAGGAAGACGGAGTAAAAATACGTTCACTTGCCAACAGCGTCAAACCATCTCTCAGACAGGTGGGAACAATCTCAATACTTCAATCGCAGAAGCCACAGACGCAAGTAGCGGAGTCTGTCTCGGTTATGCAGGAGGTTAGTTCTACGCAATTCACAGTGGAGCAACTGCAAAAAGTTTGGTTGGAATACACTACGACCATACCAACAGAGACAATTCTTGTGAGTACGATGAAGAACTGCTCGATTGAATTGAAAGAGAATTATATGATTAAGGTGGTAGTGACAAATGCCGATCAACAACAACGTCTAAATGACAGGAGAGACTCTTTGTTGCCATATTTGCGTTCGGCATTAAAAAATACATACATAAACATGGAGGTTAGTGTTTCTGCACCATCAATGCGAAAAACAATATTCTCTCCGTTGGATAAACTGAATTACATGGTAAGTAAAAATCCCAACATAGTAACACTCTACAAAGAGTTTGATTTGGAAATTATGTAACAAAAAAAACCGAGAGGAAATCTCGGTTTTTTGTTTTATCGTCTGATTCTTATAGCGATGCAATAAATTTATTCATCTCCTCCTCGTGTTCTTCAATTGAACGAAGGTGTTTGAATTGAGCAAGTGTGCGTTGCTTGTTGTGTTCGGGGTATTGAATCTTGTAGTAAGTATCTCCGTTAAGATAGTCGGTCAAAAAACGAACAGTTTGCATATATGTAAGCAGTTTTGCTCCGTACGGAAGCATATCTTTTTCAATTTGAGTTAAGAATTTTCCTGCACTTTCAATATACCCTTTTGCAAACGATTTGAAAATCTCCATATCAATACCAACGGCTTTCAAGTCTGTATCGTCCTCTTTGCCTTTGTTCCCTGCAGTTCTCATAAAGTCTCCGAAGTCAGACAATACAAATCCCGGCATTGTTGTATCAAGGTCAATTACACACAATATCTTGCCGTCTTTGTCAAAAAGAATGTTGTTTACTTTTGTGTCGCAGTGTGTGATGCGTTTAGGAAATTTGCCCTCTCTGAACAACTCTTGAACCTTGCACATCTCTTCTCTGCGGTCATCAATCTCTTCGATAATCTCCATCATTTCGTCAACTCTGCCTGCTGCATCTGCCTCAATGGCATCGTCTAATTGCTCCAATCTGAACTCCATGTTGTGGAAATCAGGAATGGTCTCTCCTAATGGTTCGGGAAGTTCAGATAGCATATATTGAAAATCTCCAAAAGCCAAGCCTGTTTGGTATGCCAAGTCGGGAGTAACGCTTTCAAATGTAACAGCATCAGGAATAAGAATGGTTACTCGCCAATATTTCTCTCCATCAAAATAGTATAGCTTGCCATCTTTGGTGGGTATTGTCTTAAGGGTTTTGCGTTTGATATCTGTCTCTCCCTTTTCAATTAGTTTTTTCTCGATTTGAGTGGTGATTAACTCAATATTTTTTTGTAATAAATCAACATCTTTGAATATGTTGTGATTTATACATTGTAAAACATAATTATCGTTATCTCCTTCGGTAATGATAGCGTATGTTGTGTTGATAAGTCCGTTACCGAGAGGTTTAATCTCTTTGATATTGCCCTCTAATGCAAAGTTCTCAATAATAGTGTTAAGCTTCTCCATTATGTATAAAGTTTTATTTTGTTTGCAAGTTAGTTATTATAATCGAAATGGCGAAGAAATGTTCATCTTTTTTAGCTACTAATTGAATTTTATTCTGCTGTTGAGTGTATATAGAGGAGGGGAATATGTAAATATAAAACAAAAAAAAGAGGTTACCGCGGTAACCTCTTTTGAGAATCTATTTATGAATTAATTATTCAGCGATGATTCCTGTGATATCGTAGTTAGCGAACTCGATATCGTTAGCTGCAGCAGCTTTCAAGCTTTCGTCGATGTTGATAGCTTGACGAAGGTTTTTAGAAAGCTCTGTCTCGTTGTTTGTACGAGCACCGATAACAGCTTTTAGGTAGTAAGTCATAGCGTCAGGATTAGCAACTGCATTAAGAGTGTTGTTAGCTTTTGCGTAATCTTTAACCATGATTTGAGCTAAAGCAGCGTTGTTTGTTTTGTTCTCGCCAAATGCTTTAACAGCTTTTTGGTACTCACCTTTCTCTAGGTAAAGAACACCTGTAGCCTCTTTAGTCTCCTCCAATGAAGCAGCGTTACCGAAGCATTGAGCAGCTTTATCTTGGTTACCCTCTTTAAGAGCGATAAGACCTTGGTTCATTTGAACTTGAGCTGAGCTGGCAGAAATTTTTGCTGCTTTCTCGAACCACGCGTTAGCATCAGAGTATTTACCCATTTCGTAGCAAACCATACCTGCGTTGTTGAATGCACGGTAGTCGCTTGGGAAGTACTCAGCAGCTTTTGCGTAGATGTAAAGTTGTTGCTCTTTGTCTGAAGTCAATGTACCAGCGTAAAGAATCTCCTCTACAGAAAGTTCTTTAGGATCTGTTGCTACAAGAGCCATGATCTCTTCGTCTGATTTACCAATCAAGTCGATGCTTGCAGTGATTCTTGAGTAACGAAGTTGAGGAAGAATCTCTTCAGCAAGAACTTTGAATGTGCTTGACATGTTTTTGATTTCTTTCTCGCGTTGAGCTGGATCGTTGTACATTGAAAGAACACGAAGGATAAGCTCTTTGTCTTGGATGCTTGATTTCTCAACCAAAGTTTTGAAACCATCCCAATCTTGAGCAGTGAATTTACCTGTTACCTCTGTTGAGATTGTGTCTTTTTTAAGTTGTTTGTTAAGGTATTTCATTGTGTTGTCTTCACGTTTCTCAGCAAGTTTGTAGTTAAGATCGTAACCACCATCGGGAGAAGCGTAAGAAGAAATTTCGATACCTTTCAACTCTTTTCTGTCATCAGATTTAGTCTCGTTAACTTTTGCGTTCAAAGCAGCCATCTCCTCGCTCTTAAGTTCTTTAGAGCGGATGTTTGCTTGTTGGATAAGGAACATGATGTCTGCGTTGCAAGTCTCGTTGATGATGCGTTGGAAAGCGTCAGCTGCAATAGCAGGTTTTACTTTGTTTACATCAGCGAGTTCTGCAGTTGCGATGATACCGTCAGCAACTTTAACTCTCTCCAAAGAGTAAGTTTTAGTTCCTTTTTTGTTTGTAACATCGAAACCTAACCATAACTCAGATTTTTTCATAGCGGGAACGTAGTCAAAAGAGATGGGCATTGTTACAGTACCACCCATTTTGTATTGAATCTCTTGATCGTTTCCGTTGATTTTCTCTCCTTCGTAAACGAATTGAGTACCAGCAGTCTCTCCGTCAGCATATACCAAGTAAGGAGTAACTGTTACAGTAACTCTTTTTTTGAAGTATTTCTCAGGGAATACTCCTGTAATGGTTGCATCAACTTTTCCTCCGATAACTTCAAGAGTGCTTGGAGTTACAGAAAAATCTTCTGATGTCATTGAACCCATTTTACATCCTGTAACTACTACCAATAAGGCAAGTAATAAAGGTAAATAAAGTTTTTTGTTCATAATTAATTTTACTTTTGTGTTTATAAATTTGTTTTAGATCTCTCAATTATTGATAAAAACGTATGCTTTTTTACCCCTTTGTTGGCTTTTTTTGCATACTATTCGAATAATGCTACAAAGATACTGACTTTTTGTTAAATTTCATAGAAAAAGCAAGCATTTTTTTGATTTGATAACATTATTGTATTTATATTTAGATATTGTGTCTCTCTTGAGGAGTTTGTGAGGCAATTCAGATTTTGATTATTTCTCTTGATTACCGTTGTTTCTTGGGTGATAAACAAGAATCTCTTTGCGTAAAAATTCTCTGTCAAGATGAACGTAAATCTCTGTGGTTGCAATACTTTCGTGTCCTAACATTTGTTGGATTGCTCTTAGATTTGCACCTCCTTCCAAAAGGTGGGTGGCAAAAGTGTGTCGTAGAGAGTGTGGGCTGATGTTTTTTTTGATATTGCACGCTTCGCATTGCTTTTTAATGACGTAAAATACCATTACTCTCGAAAGTTGTCCTCCTCTTCTATTGAGGAATAAGATATCTTCACATCCTTTTTTGATATCCAAATATTTACGAGTCTCCAAATAGAGTTTTATCTCTCTGATTGTACTGCCTGAAATAGGGATGATTCTTTGTTTTTTGCCTTTTCCCTCAACAATAATGTATCCCTCTTCGGGGTATATGTTGGAGATTTTTAAATTTACAAGTTCCGATACTCGCAAACCACAGCCGTACATAACCTCTACAATTGTCTTATTTCTGTGTCCCTCGGGTTGTGATAAATCAAAGCTTTCGGTTAAAAGATCAATCTCCTCAAGAGTGAGAACTTCAGGGAGGTGTTTGCCCAATTTGGGAGATTCTATATTTGCAAGAGGGTCTGATTTTATGTAGCCGTCAATCAGTAGGAATTTGTAAAAAGATTTAATTCCCGATAAGATGCGTGCTTGAGAACGAGGACATATGCCAATGTCGTGAAGGGTAGCAAAAAACTGCATAAAATCAACATTCTCGAATGTCTCCACATTGTACTCATCGCAGCTTAGAAAGGATATAAATTTTTTTAAGTCGTTCAAATAAGCCTCTATGCTATTTTCTGAGAGCCCTCGTTCCAATTTCAGATGAATAACATATTCCTTTATCAAATCTCTATTTTTATTATCCTTTACCATTGAGAAATGTTTGATTTTTTTTTCGAGAATATTAAAGAGTGGTTTCTAATAAAGATAAAATTTATTACTTTTGTCTTTGCTTATTGTGTCTTGTTGCGATAAGACGATAAGTTTGATGCAAATTTATAAAAAAATCAGAAGCTCTCATCGGCTTTGTGGTATAAGAATTGATAAATAATAAATTTAAACAGCATTGCAAGTATGAAGGTACTTATCATTAACGGTCCAAACCTTAATTTGTTAGGGAAGAGAGAGGAGAGTATATATGGCAGCATGGGTTTTGATGCATATTTGGAGACGTTGAAAAATCTTTATGCCGAAGATGAGATTATCTATTATCAATCAAACCATGAGGGAGATATAATAGACGAACTTCATAAAGTAGGATTTGGGGGTGTCGATGCCATTGTTTTGAATGCAGGGGCATATACACATACTTCAATAGCTATATCTGATGCTATCAGGGCAATTAAAACTCCTGTAATAGAGGTGCACATCTCAAATGTGATGGCGCGTGAGAGTTATCGACATACGTCATATATTTCGGCGTCGTGTGTAGGTACTATTGCCGGATTTGGATTGGATTCATACCGACTTGCCATTGAGGCAGTAAAAAATATGATAAAATAATATGTTTACCGAAGAGGAATTAGATCAATATATTCAAGAGCATATCGATCCCGAAGGCGAGTTGCTCAGTCGATTAAATCGTGATACAAACGTAAAACTTGTGCGTTCGAGAATGTTATCCGGTCACGTACAAGGGCGAATGTTAAAAATGTTCTGCCGAATGATAAACGCCAAAAGGGTTTTGGAGTTGGGAACCTTTGTGGGATATTCGGCTCAATGTTTTGCCGAGGCATTGCCCGAAGATGGAATAATATATACAATTGAGGAGAATGATGAGTTGGAAGATTTCATAAATGAATATCTCGAGCAATCTCCCGATAAAGACAAAATAAAACTGTTGATGGGTGATGCAAAAGCAATAATCCCTACCCTTGACGAGGAGTTCGATATGGTGTTTATAGATGCTGATAAACGCGAATATTGTGAGTATTACGATTTGGTATTCCCTAAAGTGCGTAAAGGAGGCTTTATGTTGGCTGACAATACGTTATGGTCAGGTAAAATTCTTGATGAGAAAGAGCACGACCCTCAAACCGAAGGCTTGCGACGCTTCAACGATATGGTTGCCGCCGATGAGCGAGTAGAAAAAGTTTTTGTTCCATCGCGAGATGGATTAACCATTATTTATAAAAAGTAAACAACTATGGAAACAACACGACAAAGTAAGATAAACCGCCTGTTGCAAAAAGAGTTAGGCGAAATATTTTTGGTGGAAACAAAAAAAATGCCAGGGACATTGGTTTCTGTTAGTATAGTAAGGGTAAGCCCCGATTTAAGTGTGGCTAAAGTATACTTGAGCATATTCCCTTCAAACAAAGCAAATGAGATATTAAGCGCAGTAAAGGAGAGTGCAAAGAGCATTCGTTTCGAGTTGGCGGCAAGAGTTCGTTTTCAATTGCGCAAAGTGCCTGAATTGTCGTTCTATGTAGACGATTCTCTTGATTATATCGATAATATTGATACATTGCTAAACAAATAGAACAATGTTATTGTCTCTGAAAATAGCATTACGTTATCTCTTCTCAAAAAAATCACATTCGGCTATAAATGCAGTTTCTGTGGTTTCGGTCTGTGGAGTGGCAGTGGCAACAATGGCCATGATATGCACACTCTCTGTATATAATGGTTTTGAGGAGCTGATTTCTTCGCTTTTTTCGGAGATTGACCCTCAAATAGAGGTTCGCGCAAAAACAGGAAAAACATTGCAGACAACATCTCCCGAAGTGGGAAAACTCTTTTCTATTGATGGAGTCGAGGCTGTAACACCTGTTATAGAGGATAACGCCCTTGCTCTTTTTGGGGAGAATCAACTTCCTGTGTTAATTAAGGGTGTGCCTCAAAACTATTCATCCGTAAATAGCATAGAAAAGGCTTTGATTGACGGAAAAACATCCTTTGACGCCTCCCTTCCTTGTGCCGTGATTGGAGTAGGAGTGTCGAATAGTCTAAGGGTTGGGCCATATTTTACCTCTCCAATTTATTTGTATGCTCCCAAGCGTATGTCAAAGGTAAATCTGATAAATCCTGCATCATCCTTTAATACATCACAAGTATATTGTACGGGAGTATTCTCCATAAGTCAGCCCGAGTCTGACGACAGGGTGGTATACATCCCAATCTCTGTGGCAAAAGAGTTGTTTGATTATACGACAGAGGCAACTCTTTTGGAGATAAAGGTTAAAGACGAAGGAGCGGTCGATAAGGTAAAGGTCGAAGCCCAAAGAGTCTTAGGAGAGGGATATGTTCTTAAAAACAGAATAGAGCAAAAGAGCGAAGCCTACTCAATGATGGCAATAGAGAAGTGGATAACATTTCTCATATTGATATTTGTATTGGTAATATCTGCATTTAATATAATAGCTTCAGTATTAATGCTTATAATTGATAAACAAAACAATATAAAAACACTCCACAATATAGGAGCAAGCGAAAAATTCATAGCGAGAATATTTTTTAATCAAGGGGTTCTTATATCGTTTATAGGTGCGGTAATAGGAGTTGTGGTAGGGTTGGCTCTCTCTCTCTTACAGCAACATTATGGGTTGTTAAGAATGGGTGCAAACTTTGTTGTCGAATATTACCCCGTTAAGGTTATATGGAGTGATTTGTTTCTTGTTATTGCGGTAGTTGTGGTAATCGGATTGCTAATTGCAATATTCCCCATGAAGTATATAAATTCAAGGTTGAAAAATAAATAGAGATAAGATATGAAGAACTTTTTAGTAAAATTGTTACCCTACATTTTCCCTATTCTTATAATAGTGGCTATATCGGTGACCTATTTCTCACCCGATATTTTCGAAGGTAAAATGCTGTTTCAAGGAGATACACAGCAGGGAATAGCCATCGGTCAGGAGGCAAAGGTATTTAATGAGGCTACGGGAGAAACAACTCGTTGGACAAACTCTCTGTTTGGGGGAATGCCCAATTTCCAAATATCACCATCTTACGAAAACAATAAGGTGCTAAAGATGATAGAGAAAGTTTACTCTTTGGGGTTGCCAATACCGGTTTCGTACATCTATATAATGGCAATCGGCTTCTTTATTTTATTGATGGTGTTGAATGTCAAGTGGTATATTTCGTTGTTGGGAGCTTTGGCATATGCCTTTTCTTCATACTTCTTTATTATCATTGCCGCAGGACACATTTGGAAGTTTATAACCCTTGCCTATATACCTCCAACAATAGCAGGTATCATATTGGCGTACCGAGGGAAATATCTAAAGGGTGCTTTGCTTGCCGCTTTCTTCGGAATGTTGCAGATACATGCAAATCACATACAAATGAGTTACTACTCGTTTATATTTATAATACCATTGGTTATAGGCTATTTAGTAGATGCCATAAATAAAAAAGAGTTGAAAGCGTTTGGTAAAGCAACCCTTTCGCTTGTAGTGGCAGCAATACTTGCAGTAGCCGCAAACTTACCAAGTATTTATAATACCTATGAATACTCAAAAGAGACAATGCGAGGTAAGTCGGAATTGGCTTCCGAAACAACCTCTCAAGATAGTGGCAGTGGAGGACTGAGTATTGATTATATAACTCAATGGAGTTATGGAATAGGAGAGAGTTGGACACTTCTTATCCCTGATACAAAAGGAGGAGCTACGGGATACCTCTCTAAAGATAAAGAGGCAATGAAAGAGGCAACACCCTCACTCAGACAATATGTTGGACAGATGAATCGCTATTGGGGAGATCAACCCTTTACGGCAGGACCTGTATATGCAGGAGCAATAATAATGTTCCTCTTCCTCGTAGGATGTTTTATAGTTAAAGGTCCCATAAAATGGGCTTGTATTATAGCATCCATAATATCGTTGCTTCTATCGTGGGGGCACAACTTTATGCCTTTGACAGAGTGGTTTGTAAACAATGTTCCTCTGTATGATAAATTCCGTACCGTATCAAGTGTTTTGATTGTTGCAGAGTTTGCTATGCCTCTGCTGGCGGCTCTTGCTTTGAAAGAGATATTTGAGAAACCTCAAATTGTAAAAGATTCGAAAACAAACATCATAATACCTCTTGTCCTTACGGCAGGAGTTGCATTGGTGTTTGCATTAATGCCTACCATGTTTTTCGGTTTCTTATCGGCACAGGAGACGCAAATGGCAATATCTCAACCCGAGTATCAGATAATATTCGACGAATTGGAGAGTGTGCGAGAATCGATATTTGTATCAGATGCATGGCGAACATTCTTCTTGGTGGCTATATCGGCAGTGGTGGTAATGCTATTTGCCTATAAAAAAATCAATACAAAAGTTTTTGCACTGTTGATGATAGTGCTTGTTGTTGTTGATATGTATCCTATAAACAAGCGTTATTTGAATAGTGATAATTTCGTTTCAAAACGTAAGGTAAAGAGCGCTTTCCAAATGACTCAAGCCGACAGGGATATCCTTCAAGACAGCGACCCCAATTACAGAGTACTAAACTTGACTGTAGATACATATAACGATCCCACAACATCGTACTATCATAAATCTGTTGGAGGTTATAGCGCAGCAAAACTTCGTAGATACGATGACCTTATAAAATATCAGCTATCTAAGGGTAATATGAAGGTTATAAACATGCTTAACACCAAATATATTATAACCGCATCAGAAGAAGGTACTCCTGAGGCAATGTACAATCCCGATGCAGCAGGAAATGCGTGGTTTGTCAATGAGGTTATGTGGGTTGACGGAGCAAAGGCAGAGATGGATGCTTTAACCTATTTTGATGAGAAGAGAACTGTCGTTGTTGATAAGCATTTTGCCGATAAAATTCCTGCAGTTATACCTCAAAAAACAGAGGGTGATACAATATATTTAACTCACTATCAGCCGAACAAACTTGCTTATAAATCTGTTTCTCAAAATGGTGGTTATGCAGTATTCTCAGAGATATATTTCCCATGGGGGTGGCAAATAACAATCGATGGCGAATTGGTCGAAATGGCAAGAGTGAACTATCTCTTAAGAGGATTGAATATCCCTGCGGGAGAGCACGATATAGAGTTTCGATTTGAACCAACTTCGTTAAAAGTAACCACAGCTATCGCATTTACCTCTATAATAGTTGTGCTTTTGACAGGGGTTTTTGTATTAGTGCGTTTATATAGAAAACGTAACGAGAAGTTGACCGAATGTTAAAAACAAAAGGAATATTTCTTTTGCTGCTCGCATCTCTGATAATTGGGTGTGTAAACAATAGCGTAGAGCAGAGAGGAAAGGTGGCTGTTACAATATTGCCACAAAAGTATCTGCTTGATAGGATAGTCGGCGACTCGTTGGAGGTTGTATGTGTTATCCCCAATGGCGCGAATCCCGAGGAGTATGCGGCAACGCCACGTCTGATGAAAGATGTCGTAACATCATCGCTCTACTTTAAAATAGGGGAGTTGGGTTTTGAAAAAACAACATTACCATCAATTCTTAATAATGCCCCGAATGTAAAAGTCGTGACACTCTCTGAAGATATTGAGTTCATTGCTTCACAATGTACACATGGCGGAGAAGAACATTCTCATTACGATCCTCACTATTGGAGTTCGCCTAAGATGGTTAGGATTATGGCAACGAATATGTTTAATGCCATAAGTGAGTTTGATTCAAAGAATAGATCCTATTACGAATTCAACTATTTGCAACTTGTTGCCGAACTTGACTCTTTAGATATGCAAATTGAGTCTGTATTGTCAAAGTCGAGCAATAAACAATTTGCGATATTTCACCCGTCGCTTTCGTATTTTGCAAGAGATTACGGGTTGCAGCAGTTATCGCTCGAACAAAACGGAAAAGCAATGGCGCCCCGCACAATGAAACTTGCAATAGAGGAGGCAGTAAAGAGTGGTGTTAAAACAGTGTTTATTCAAAATGAATTCAGTCCCGAGCAGGTAAATACCTTTGCTCAAGAGATAGGAGCTTCGGTGGTGGTTATAAATCCCCTTGCGTACGATTTTATAGAGGAGATAAACAAAGTAGCTTATGCAATTGCAAAATAGATATGTAGAACTAAAAAACATAACTCTTTCGTATGGTTGCCGAACAATATTGAGAGACGTAAATCTTCTTTTGAACAGAGGGGATTTTATGATTGTGTCGGGAGCAAACGGAGGAGGTAAAACCTCTTTGATAAGGATTATGTTGGGGTTGCAAAAACCAACAGCGGGAGAGGTCTTGTACTATGGAGAGAATTTCTCGCATGCTACCATAAGAGGTGAGAATATAGGGTATCTGCCACAGAAGAACAGTTTGGATATGAGTTTCCCCATCTCCATAAGAGAGGTGGTTGAGAGTGGGTTGATGAATATAAAAACAACCGACTCTGAGCGAGAAGAGAGAGTGGAGGAGATGCTACAATCTATGCAGTTGGATTCTCTTCAACATCGACATATAGGAGAGGTTTCGGGTGGACAGTTTCAACGAGCGCTCTTTGCTCGAGCAATAATATCAAAGCCAAAACTTGTTGTTTTGGATGAGCCCACCTCATATTTAGATGAGGAATCCACACAAAAGCTATTTTCAATACTTAAACAGCTCTCTCCCGATACAACGGTGGTGGCTGTGTTGCACGATACAACAAAAGCTTTGGATGTTGCAAACAGAAGAATCGAAGTGGAGAATGGCGTCGTGGTGGAGCGGTTCTTGTAATCTCGCTATCTTATTTTGTATCTGTTCCCGGGGTATGATTTTATAGCTCCTTTAAACTCCAAACCCATAAGAGAAGACAAAAGCTTAGAGGTGGCAATTCCCGTTAGCATGCTTAATGTGTTAATGTCAACCTCCCTTTTCTCTGTGATAATATCAATAAGGGTTTGTTCAGTATCGTCAAAATCAGGGAAGAGAGTGTTTTGAACCCTTTTTGACGACATAAGTGGCTCCCAGCCAAGAGTGTTTGCCATATCTTTAGCCGAAGTGATAAGCTGCGCTTTGTTGTCGCGTATAAGATTGTTGCATCCTTTTGAGGTCTCTCTGTCTACATTTCCGGGTAGCGCAAAGACCTCTCGAGAGTAGTCCGATGCAAGAGCTGCGGTAATTAAAGAACCACCTTTCTCTTTCGATTCCACAATTACTGTAGCATCGCTCATACCTGCAACAATTCTGTTTCGAGCAACAAAATTTACCTTCAGGGTAGGTGATTGCGAAGAGTATTCGCTAATCAAAGCTCCGTTGCCTGTAATCTTTTCAGCAGTGTGGCGGTGAGTTGATGGGTATATGTTGTTTAGTGGATTGCCTAAAACAGCCACTGTGGTTGCTCCAGAGTCCAAGGCTGCTCTATGTGCGCAAATATCAATGCCATATGCCAGTCCGCTTACAATAACCACCTCGGGGAACATCTCCGCAAGTTCGTGCACAAACTTCTCGCACCAATCTCTCCCATATTCCGTGGCATGGCGAGTACCTACAATACTCACATATTTTGCAGAGTTAAAATCGGTATAACCTTTTGAGTATATAAGAATAGGAGCATCACTACAGTTTAACAGCCTTTTGGGGTAGTTGTCGCAGCAAAAACTTATAGGTAATATATCTTCTCGCTCAATAAAATCAATCTCTCTTTCGGCGAGTTGAAGAAGTTCCTCTTTTGACGATTTTTTGAAGAGATTAATCTCTCGTTCCACTCCCTCTTCGTCGGGTAATGACAGAGTCTCAGTAGAGAAGATTGCCTCAGCCGAGCCATACCTCTCAATCAAAGCCTTTGCCATTTGAAAGTCTATCCCTTTTACGTTGGCAAGGGCAATAAAAAACTCTCTCTCCCTATAATTCATCTTTTAATCTCCTATTTCAATAAATACTCCTCCAAAAGAGTTGCGAACTCATCTCCTTTGTTGATTTTTCCCTCTTTGGTGCATACTGTGGTAACCTTTGCTTCGGCGCACAACGCTCCGTCAGATACTCTGAAAATATCTTGATAGAAAACAAATCTTATGCCTTCGCGTTGCATGTAAAGTTTACATACAAACAGTTCGCCTCCACGCAAAGAGTTTTTGTAGTTAATCTCAATGCGGGCAACAACAGGTTCAATTCCCTTTTCTCGCATCTTGCCAAACGAACAACCGGCATGCTCTAAAAACTCATGTCTGGCATGTTCAAAGTAATGTTGGTAATTTGCATTGTTTACAATCCCTTGAGTATCACATTCGTAGTCGCGAACTTTAATCTCTATTTCGAATAAATAAGGTTTCTCTGTTGCCATAATAAATAGTAGATATTGTAGTACAAAAGTAAATAAAAATTCTCAATAAACTATTTAATTGTTAACTTTGCACTGTTATTTAAATATAAAGAAATTAACTAAAAAAAGATAGATGATGAAAAAAGATGTGGTTGTAAAAATCTTGTTTGTATTGCTCTTGGTGGCATCCTTCTTCTTTACCCCTGCAATAGCTCTGTTTGCGGGAATATTGTTCTCGTTGATAATCGGAACACCCTATCCCAAATTGGCAAAGAAAGCATCGAAATATATGTTGCAGATTTCGGTTGTGGGGTTAGGCTTTGGAATGAATCTTCACGAGTCGTTGCAGGCAGGAAAAGAGGGGATGATATTTACCATAATTTCAGTAATCGGAGTGATGGTTTTGGGTGTGTTTTTAGGGAAGTTGCTAAACATAAACCGAAAAAATAGCTATTTGATATCGTCGGGAACGGCAATATGTGGAGGAAGTGCCATTGCCGCTGTGGCACCGGTTATCGACGCAGATGATAATGATACCTCATTGGCACTTATAACCATATTTGTACTCAATGCAATAGCTCTGTTTATATTTCCAGCAATAGGACGCGCGTTAGACCTCTCTCAGCAACAATTTGGGACATGGGCGGCAATCGCAATACACGATACAAGTTCGGTCGTTGGTGCAGGAGCTGCATATGGCGATGAGGCGTTGAAGGTGGCAACAACAATAAAACTGACTCGTGCCCTTTGGATAATACCATTGGCATTTGCCTCGGCATTCGTTTTCAGAACAAAAGGCAAGAGAGCATCAATGCCATGGTTTATAGTATTGTTTGTGGTGGCAATGCTTATAAATACCTACTTCCCATTGTCTAAAGTTGTAACCGAAAATATGGTTTTTGCATCTAAAAAACTATTGACGGCAACACTCTTTTTGATAGGGTGCGGACTCTCTGTTTCGGCTCTGAAAAAGGTCGGAGTAAAACCTCTGCTTTTGGGTGTGATTCTTTGGGTAATTATATCAGTAACAACACTATTTGTGGTAATGATTTAACTAAAAAAGCAAAAAAAATAGCCTTAAACTTCTTTTAACAAATAAATTTGGTTATCTTTGTTCGAATTTTGGAATTAGAATAAAAAAATTATGATGAATCCGATTAAGAAAACAATCGATTTAGGTGATGGACGAGTAATCACCATCGAGACCGGAAAGTTGGCAAAGCAAGCTGACGGAGCGGTTGAGGTTCGCATGGGAAATACCATGCTTTTGGCTACAGTGTGTGCTGCCAAAGATGCAAATGAAGGTGTAGATTTTATGCCTTTGCAAGTAGAGTACAAAGAGAAATTTGCGTCAATCGGACGTTTCCCCGGAGGTTTTACGAAACGCGAAGGAAGAGCGTCGGATTATGAGATATTGACATCGCGTCTTGTTGACCGTGCATTACGTCCCTTGTTCCCCGATGATTATCATGCAGAGGTATATGTAAACATCGTAATGTTCTCGGCAGACGGAAAAGATATACCCGATGCACTTGCAGGATTGGCAGCATCAGCAGCTCTTGCTGTATCGGATATTCCATTCAACGGTCCAATTTCAGAGGTTCGTGTGGCTCGTATCGATGGCGAGTTCAAAATCAACCCAACATACGATGAGTTGGCAAAAGCCGATATGGACTTGATGGTAGGAGCTACCATGGAGAATATCATGATGGTTGAGGGAGAGATGGATGAGGTTTCAGAGTTGGATCTTTTGAATGCTTTGAAATTTGCTCACGATGCAATCAAAGTACAATGTCAAGCACAATTAGAGTTGTCTGAGATGTGCGGAACAACTGTAAAACGTACATATTGCCACGAGGTAAACGACGAGGAGTTGCGTAAAGATGTTCGTGAGAAATGCTACGATAAAGCATACGCAATTGCAGCATCAGGAAATGCAAACAAACATGCTCGTGGAGAGGCTTTCGAGGCTGTATTGAACGAATACTTGGAGTCAATGACAGAGGAGGAGCGCGAAGAGAAAACTGCATTGGTAAAACGCTACTACCACGATGTAGAGAAAGAGGCAATGCGTCGTTGTATTCTTGATGAAGGAAAACGTCTTGACGGACGTGAAACAACACAAATTCGTCCTATCTGGTGCGAAGTTGATTATCTTCCGGGACCTCACGGATCGGCAGTCTTCACTCGCGGTGAGACACAATCATTGACAACAGTTACTCTTGGGACAAAACTTGACGAGAAGATTGTTGACGATGTGCTTGATCAATCACACCAACGTTTCTTGTTGCACTATAACTTCCCTCCATTCTCTACAGGTGAGGCAAAAGCATCACGCGGAGTTGGACGTCGCGAGGTAGGTCACGGAAATTTGGCATGTCGTGCACTTAAAGGAATGATTCCTGCCGACTATCCTTACACAGTACGTGTAGTATCAGATATTCTTGAGTCAAACGGTTCGTCTTCAATGGCAACAGTATGTGCAGGAACACTTGCATTGATGGATGCCGGAGTTAAGATTAAGAAACCCGTATCTGGTATCGCAATGGGATTGATTACAGACAATCAAAAATATGCGGTGCTATCAGATATCCTTGGCGATGAGGACCACTTAGGAGATATGGACTTCAAAGTAACAGGAACAAAAGATGGTATCACAGCAACACAAATGGATATCAAAGTTGACGGTTTGCCATACGAAATCTTAGAGAAAGCATTGATGCAAGCTCACGACGGACGTATGCATATCCTTGGCAAAATCCTTGATACAATACCTGAACCACGCGAAGACTTCAAACCTCATGCTCCACGCATTGAGACTATGTTGATTCCTAAAGATATGATTGGAGCAGTTATCGGCCCCGGTGGAAAAATTATCCAAGGAATTCAAGAGGAGTCTGGAGCAGTAGTGACAATTGAAGAGGTAGAAGAGGGAGGACGCGTTGAAATCGCAGCATCTAACCGCGATTCAATCGATGCAGCACTTGCTCGTATCAAAGGAATAGTAGCAATACCCGAGGAGGGTGAGACTTACACAGGTAAAGTAAAATCAATTCTTGCATTTGGTGCATTTGTTGAGTTTATGCCTGGTAAAGACGGATTGTTACACATCTCTGAAATTGCTTACAAACGTTTGGAGACAATGGAAGAGTCGGGAATTAAAGAGGGTGACGAAGTTACAGTTAAACTTGTTGAGATAGACAAGAAAACAGGTAAATTCCGTTTGTCAATGAAAGCATTGCAACCTAAACCGGAGGGTTGGGAAGATCGTCCTCAAAGAGCTCCACGCGCTCCACGCAAAGAGAACAAATAGTTATTCATAACAAAATAACTTTTTAAATAGGTCGAAGGTTGTCCAAACGGGCAACCTTCGTTTTTTTTTTATTGCTGTCCGATAAAAATCAAAAAGAGAAATAAAGACGTATTTGAATCAGAGTAATATTAAAAAATTAATCGCACCATTATAAAACAGAGTGAAAGCCCTGAAGTTTGCAGAAATAGGGCGAGGACTGTTTGAGCGTA
>JAFYRT010000058.1 GCA_017546805.1 Muribaculaceae bacterium
GGCGATATTTTTAACATAGAAATCTGCAAGTTTTATACCATAAAGATATAAAATCTTGCAGATATTTCCAAATATTTATATTCTTATTTATTTGATTAATAAATATTTAATGGCTTTTTAAGGGCCGACTAGTTAATCGTCCGACATACAAGACAAAGAGGCTGACTAAAAAGGCTCTTTTGTCGTTATGCTTGTCTCCAAAATCCTCATTTACGATTAGCAAACTGCGGTTTTGGAGTCTTCGCAAGCCTAAAAATAGCTCTTTTTATTCAACCCTTAGACAAGAGAGGGTGACCCGTTTTCCTTTTGGGTCACCCTCTTCTATTCTTTATTAACGAATCAGCTTACGCTTGATATATTTATTATCTACTCATCAAGAACTCTTTGAGTGCTGCGAAATCGGGTTTCATCATTACACTCTCTTTTGTTCCTCGCATAAAGTGTTGTAGTTTTTCGGGGATTGCTACCTCCTCGCCTATTACCCCCTCTACTGTGTTAAGGAATTTTGCGGGGTGTGCTGTTTCCAAGAAGAATCCCACTTCGTCTTCGGCTAACATTTCACGCAATGCGCGGTATCCGCATGCTCCGTGAGGGTCTAACAAATAGCCTGTGCGAGTGTATGTCTCTTTTACTGTTTCGCGAATCTCCTCATCGTTATACGATACTCCGCTTATCTCTGCAGAGATTGCCGAGTGTGAGTTTTCGTATAATGCCAAGATACGTGCAAAGTTACTTGGATCGCCTACGTCCATTGCATTTGCTATTGTTGCCACTGATGGGCGTGGATTGTATTTTCCTGTATTCAAGTACTCCAAGAATACATCGTTGCGATTGTTGGCTGCGATGAAACGAGTGATTGGCAATCCCATTCTCTTACCAAACAATCCGGCTGTTATGTTTCCGAAGTTTCCACTTGGTACGCAACATACCACTTTGTCTGCCTTGCCCGCTTTTTTAAGTTGTGCGTATGCGTAGAAGTAGTAGAATGCTTGAGGTAGGAATCGAGCTACGTTTATTGAGTTTGCCGAGGTTAGTTTCATTGCCTCGTTCAACTCTTTATCCATAAATGCTGTTTTTACAAGTGCTTGACAGTCGTCGAATGTACCCTCCACCTCAATGGCTGTTATGTTTTGTCCGAGTGTTGTGAATTGTTTCTCTTGTATCTCGGTTACTTTTGCGTGAGGATAAAGCACATATACTTTTATTCCCGGTACACCTAAGAATCCGTTTGCAACAGCACTACCTGTGTCGCCAGATGTAGCCACCAATACATTAACCTCACGACCTTCGGCCTCTTGTGATATGAAGTGTCCCAACAAACGAGCCATAAAACGTGCACCTACATCTTTAAATGCAAGTGTTGGTCCGTGGAACAACTCCAATGAGTAGATGTTTTCATCTACTTTTACGGTTGGAGCATCGAACGCCAATGTGTCGTAAACTATTTTTTTAAGAGTCTCGTTCTCGATATCCTCTCCAAAGAATGCTTTTGCCACTTCAAAGGCAATCTCTTGAAAGGTCATATCTTGTATATTGTCAAAGAACTCTTGTGGTAGAGCTTTGATTTTTTCGGGCATAAACAAACCTTTATCCGATGCCAATCCTTTTACCACCGCTTCGGCAAGTGTTGCATCAGGGGCTTGTCCGTTTGTACTGTAATATATCATTGTTATAGTCTATTTAAATATCTCCTTTATAAATTGTTCTCCTGTTAGGGTTGTATAACTGCCTTGCTTTACACTGAACTCGTTATACTCTGTTACTTCGTCTGCCTCAACACCCGGAGTGTATATTGCAAATGGTACTGCATCGCGAGTATGTGTGCGCAAACGGCATGGTGTTGGGTGGTCGGGCAATAGTGCTATTGTCAAATCATCGTCCAAAGTGGGCATAGCCTCCAATATGGGTGCTATTATGCGACTATCGAGATACTCTATTGTTCGTTTTTTTAGTTCGTAATCTCCCTCATGTCCTGCCTCATCGCTTGCTTCAACGTGTAAGAACAAAAAGTCGTTTTCGCGAAGTGCAGCTATTGCGGCTTCTGCTTTGCCTTCGTAGTTGGTATTGTATAAGCCTGTTGCTCCCTCAACCTCTATTGATGTGAGTCCTGCATATACTCCAATTCCCTTTATAAGGTCTACTGCTGAGATTACCGCTCCGCTCTTTATTCCATATTGTTCTTGGAAAGTTTTCATTGCAGGGCGATATCCCGGCGACCATGGCCAAAGGCTGTTTGCAGGATCTTTGCCCTCGCTTACGCGTTTTATGTTTACGGGATGCAATGGCAATAACTCTTGCGATTTAAGGATAAGAGCGTTTATCTTATCTGCTGTTGCCTGTGCCTCCTCGACTTGAGCCTTAACCATAACATCTGCACATGGTGTTCCCGGCACATCGTGAGGTGGTGTACAGATAACTCTTTTATCTCCACCCTTTATCTTTAGGAGGTGACGGTATGATATTCCGGAGAATAGGTTTATATCTCCTCCGCCCAGCTCTTTTTGCATATAATTTATCAACTCGGTAGCCTCCTCGTTTGAAATATGTCCTGCCGAGTGATTTTTTATTTTTCCGTTCTCTACGCAAATAAGATTACAACGCATTGCCACCTCGTTGTCGTCTATTTCAATACCCATACTTGCCGCCTCTAACGAACCTCGTCCCTCAAAGACTTTGTCAAGATCGTATCCAAGTATGGCAAGATTAGCCACTTCGCTACCCGGTGCATACCCCTCGGGTACGCTTTTCAACAGACCGCATCGTCCATTTCGGGCAATCCAGTCCATAGATGGTGTATGAGCCGCCTGAAGCGGAGTCTTTCCGCCCAACTCACTGATTGGCTCATCTGCCATTCCATCGCCAAGTATTATTATGTATTTCATTTTCGTTCTAAGTTGTACGGTGCTTACGCACCTTAGTTGTTTGTTGTTAGTTGTTAGATATTATTTACTAAAAACTACCCGCAGGGCGGCGAAGCCGAAAACTAAAAACTAACAACTATAATAGCAAACCCAAGACCTACAAGTTAGGCAGTAGATAAGCCATTATCACAATCGGTCTCTAACGAATGTTTGCAATACTTATAATATCAGCAAATACTCCTGCCGCTGTTACCGATGCTCCGGCTCCGTAACCTTTGATTATCATCGGATACTCTTTGTAGCGTTCGGTTGTTATAAGTATTATATTATTGCTTCCTTCGAGTTGATAGAATGGGTGACGTTGATCCACGGCACGCAATCCTATGTGCATTTTTCCATTATCAAGTGTTGCAATAAAGCGCAAACGACGTCCTTGTGCTGCCACCTCTCTGCGACGCGCCTCGAATTTTGCATCAAGTTTTGGTATATCTCGCCAGAAGTCTTCGAGCGTTCCCTCAAACATCTCATTGGGGATGAACAACTCTTTTTCAACATCGGCTTGCTCTACTGCATATCCCGATTCACGAGCAAGAATCACCAATTTACGCAACACGTCTTGTCCGTTAAGGTCTAAACGTGGGTCCGGCTCGCTATAACCTGCCTCTTTTGCCATTTTTATTGCCTTGCTCAATGGTACATCTTCGCTCAATGTACTGAATATATAGTTAAGTGTTCCTGAAACCACTGCCTCGATACGCAATATCTTGTCTCCACTATTCATCAATCCGTTGATGGTTGAGATGATTGGGAGTCCTGCTCCTACGTTTGTTTCGAACAGATATTTTACATCGCGACGACGCGCTGTCTCTTTCAATGCCGCATAGTTGTCATAGGGCGATGCCGCAGATATTTTGTTGGCTGCCACAACCGAAACGTTGTGATTCAAAAGGTCTTGATATATTCCTGCTATCTCCTCGCTTGCTGTGCAATCGACAAAGACAGAGTTAAAGATATTCATCTCGATAATCTCGTCGCGTATTGTCTTGGCAGATGCCACAAGTGTCGATTTCTCCAACTCCTCGGCATATGTATCCAAAGACAAACCATCGCGAGAGAAGATACATTTGCGAGAGTTGGCTATTCCGCAGATGTTCAACTTCAACGATTTATCTTTTAACAGTTTGGGTTGTTGTAAACGTATTTGCTCCAAAAGGTCACGACCTACTGTACCAATTCCTGTTACAAAGAGGTTCAACTCTTGTGCATCAGACAAGAAGAATGAGTCGTGTATTACGTTCAAAGCCTTACGTAAACTGTTATGCTCGATTACAAACGAGATGTTTGTCTCCGATGCTCCTTGCGCACACGCTATGACACTGATACCGTTACGTCCAAGAATGTTGAACAATTTACCTGCAATACCGGGAGTGTGTTTCATATTTTCACCCACAATTGCCACGGTTGCAAGGTCGCGCTCAGCTTCTGCTTCGCTTATCTCTCCCATTGCAATCTCTTGAGCAAACTCTTTATTAAGCACCGAAAGTGCCAAATCTGCATCGGCATTTTTTACTGCAAATGTAGTATTGTTCTCTGACGATGCTTGCGATACCATAAACACACTGATACCCGATTTTGCAAGGGCATTGAATATGCGCGAGTTGATACCAATGATACCAACCATACCCAAACCAGATACTGTTATCAAACAGGTATCATTGATTGATGAGATACCCTTAATTGGTTTTGACTCTCCTTCGGGTATTTTCTCTGTGATAAGAGTTCCGGGAGCTTCGGGATTAAAGGTATTTTTTATTACTATGGGAATGTTCTTATGGTAAACAGGATATATTGTTGGAGGATATATAACCTTTGCTCCAAAGTTACACAACTCCATTGCCTCTACAAACGAGAGGTGTTTAATCACATACGATGTCTTTATTGTACGAGGATCGGCTGTCATAAAGCCGTCTACATCGGTCCATATCTCAAGCATCTCTGCATCCAACTCCGAAGCCAATATTGCGGCTGTGTAGTCAGAGCCTCCGCGACCAAGGTTGGTTACATCGTTCGTGTTCTTATCTGATGATATAAAACCAGGCACAAGCGATACTTTTGGAAGTCGCGAGAACTTCTCTTTTATCAACTTGCCTGTAAGTTCAAAATCAACTATGTTTTTGCCAAATTGAGTTGTAGTTTTAATAAACTCACGAGAATCGAACCATTCGGCTTCATCAATTATGTCGCTTATTATTCGAGAAGATAGTCTCTCACCGTAGCTCAATATGGTATTTAGTGTTTTTTCTGAAAGGTCTTTTATCAACGATACTCCACGCATGATGTTGCCAAGCTCATCAAGCATGGCAGCAACATCTGCCTTAACCGACTCTTGTTTTTCGGGAGCAACTGCTCCTGCTATTTGGTCGAAGTGTCGTGCTGTAATGAGGTCAAGTATTTGCATGTAATCAAGATTGCCCGTTGATGCCGTCTTTGCACATTCGATAAGTTTATCTGTTATACCTCCCAATGCTGACACAACAACAATGCTCTCGTCTTGGCGAGCCTCCACAATCTTCTTTACACACTTTATGCTCTCTACCGAGCCTACCGATGTTCCTCCAAATTTTAATACTCTCATATCTTATATTATTTGCACCCCATGGCGCTATATTTTAAACTACAAATATACAAATAAAAGAGAATTATCTGCTAATATATTATAAATAATAACCATTTTTAGGATATAATTTGTAATAAAAAAAGGAGATATGCTTGAAACATATCTCCTTTTGTGAATTATTTGAATTTTCTTATTAGAAAATCATTTGTTGAAGAACAAACCAACCTGCTCCTGCAAGGTATCCTGCCAATGCAAGAAGAGAGATTTTTTTAAGATACCAACCGAAGTTGATTTTCTCCAATCCCATTACAACAACTCCGGCTGCAGAACCGATAATCAACATACTGCCTCCTACTCCGGCACAGTATGCAAGGAATTGCCAGAATGTTCCGTCTTGCACGCAGTATTGCAAGAACCCTGTTGCTCCCGCCTCTGCTATTGGATA
Organism: Muribaculaceae bacterium; assembly: GCA_017546805.1. Lineage (GTDB taxonomy): Bacteria > Bacteroidota > Bacteroidia > Bacteroidales > G3-4614 > Caccoplasma_A. Next base: position 5,924 of record JAFYRT010000058.1, read on the forward strand.
CATTCCCATTGCCGCAGCAACAAGAGGTACGTTATCAACGATTGATGACAATGCTCCCAAAACAAGGTTGATTACATATACGTTACCTACATTTTCAGTTAGGTAGTTTGCTACGTTTTTCAATATTCCAACCTCTTGCAATACACCTACTGCCAACAAAATTCCTAAGAAGAATAGGATTGTTGCCATATCGATACGTTGCAATACGCTTGGCACGCGATGTTCTTGCGATTTGTCCAAACATTTGCGGTTGTACATCAACTCCAAGAAAATCCACAAAATGCTCAATGTAAGCAATACGCCCATAAATGGAGGAAGGTGTGTCAATGTTTTGAATACAGGTACAAGCAATAGTGCAAATACACCCAAGATAAATATTTGGTTGCGCTCACGGAATGTCACACAACTCTCTTTCTCGCATGCTGAATCTTTAGCTATTGGTGCCAACTCGCCTTTCAAGTAGAACATTGAAGCCAATGCTACAGGTACAGCCATTGAGATAAACGAAGGCAATAACAATGATTTAATAATGGGCACAGTTGTTACGTTTCCTTTAACCCACAACATAATTGTTGTTACGTCGCCAATTGGAGACCATGCACCACCACTGTTAGCCGCAATGATAACCATACTTGCATAAATCCAACGATCTTTTTGCTCTGCAATGATTTTACGCAACAACATAACCATTACGATTGAAGTTGTTAGGTTGTCCAATACTGCTGACATAAAGAATGTTAGAATTGCCAAAATCCAAAGCAATTTAACTTTTTTACGTGTAGTGATTTTGTCTGTAATTACAGAGAAACCTCCGTGAACGTCAATAAGCTCAACAATTGTCATTGCTCCCATCAAGAAGAACAAAATCTCTGCAATTTCACCCAAGTGGTGACGGATTGATCCGTGCTCACTTACAAGAGAGTGAATATCAACTTCGGGGAATACATTCCCGTTCAAAACGCCTACGGCATACATTGTCCACAACAACATACCAAGTAGCAATGCAGAAGCCGTCTTGTCAATTTTTAATGGGTGCTCCAATGCTATAGCTGCATAACCCAAAATAAAGATAACAATAATTGCTATTTCCATACTGAAAATGTGATTAATTTGTGTGATTTTATATAATTACTGAAAATTTTCTTTAATCGGCTTGCAAAGGTACTGCAATATATTGAGAATAAAAAACTTTTGTCAGCCGTTTTTATATTTTATTTACAATTTGTTCAATATTGAATTTTAATAGATTACATTGCACAATCTTAAGTTCACATAGTTGTAAATTTGTGCAATTTAGTCATAAACATCAATTTCAACGACAAGAACCAACCCAATGTTAAAATTAAAAACGAGAAGAAATAAGCCTCATTTTTGTACAAATAAATAAAGGCTAATTGGGAACAATGAAGTGCACCCCAAAAGTTATAAAAAAAC
>JAFYRT010000059.1 GCA_017546805.1 Muribaculaceae bacterium
GCTACAACTCAATTGAACTGGACACAACAAGCTGTTTTCATTGACTGGAATAACAACTTCTGCTTCTATGAAGAGGGAGAGAACTACGGTAAGAATGGTGATGGTATGCCAAATGCTGAATTCATAGCAGCAGACGGATTCGTTCGCACATTCTCAGTTCCCGCAGGAGTACAACCAGGAGTATATCGCATGCGTGTTTGCTACTTCGAGCCTAATGGAAACAATGCAGAGCAATGGCAAAACACAATTTTTGAAAAAGGAAACTGCGTAACTCGCAATGGAAAAACTTACGACTTCGCTGTAGAGATTCGTTCAACTTCAATATCAGAAAGAGTTATTAATGTAGTGGCTTCTCCTGCAGATGCTGGAGTTGTAACTGCAAACGGAACAGAAGGTGGTATAACTTCAAATGAACTTGTAACTATTGAGGCAGTAGCAAACGCAGGTTATCGCTTTGTTGAATGGAAAAATGGAGAGACTTCAGTTTCTACTTCTCCCTCGTTTACTGATGCAACAGAAGGAGATAAAACATATACAGCAAACTTTGTTAAAGTTTACTCTGTAACAGCAACAGCTGAGAACGGAACAGTACAAATTTCAGGACAAAATTCTGAAGGAACATTTGATGAGGGAGCAACAGCAACCCTTGTTGCTACTCCTTCTGTTGGCTATTCATTTGTTAATTGGACTTTGAATGGAGAGAATGTTGGTGAGTCGGCAACATTAAATGTTGTAGTTTCTGCAAATGTAGAGTATGTAGCGAATTTTGAGAAAGACTATTTTATAAGTTTCGGAAATTCAACAACTGATACTAAAGGAGCATTAACTTCAATTACATTCAACATTGGAGGAGAGGCTCAAACAATACAAACAGGAAAAACTTCATCTTCAGGTGCAATATATGTAGATAAACTATCTGAGGTTATTACAATAGAGGCAGGAACTCAAGTTGAGTCATTAACAACAGAAGGTCATGTCGGTAATGATTGGATGCACGGATATTTATATGTAGATTGGAACGGAGATAAATCATTTACTCGTGAATTAGATGGTTGGGTTCCGACTGAAGCGAGTGAGTTGATTGCTTATGGATTCTGGGTAGGACAAGATGGAGATGGTTCTCATGGTGGTGTTGACGATAGTAATGGGTATAACCACTTGGGTAATCAAATAAGTGACTCTACAACACCAGACCGTTCAACAAATGGAGCATTGGAGGCATTTACAATCCCTGTAAATATTCCTGCAGGAGATTATCGTGCTCGTTACAAATTAGACTGGAACTGTATTAACCCAGATGCAACATTGGATGTTAATCAAGGAGCTATGGTTCTTGATTTTACATTAAGAGTAACATCTGCTGCTGTTAGATATGTGGTTTCTGCTACATCAGCAGACGAGACAATGGGAACAGCAGAGGTGTCAGCAACAGAGGTTGTAGAGGGAACAGAGGTGATATTTACAGCAACACCAGCAGAGGGATACCAATTCGTAAATTGGACAGTAGGCGAGGAAATTGTTTCTGTAGAAAACCCATACACAACTGCTGTAACTGCAGATGTGGCGTTGATAGCAAACTTTGAACCTATTAAATATACAGTAACTGTAAACGCTGGTTTGGGTGGTACAGCAGAGGCTTCAGCAACAGAGGTTGTAGGTGGAACAGAGGTAACATTTACAGCAACAGCAGCTCAAGGTTATGCTTTTGAAGGATGGACATCTGCAGGTGCGGAATCTGTATATTACATCCAAAACTATAGCACTAATAAATATTTAGGTTACAATAGTTCAAACATGGCAGCAATTGACAATCAAACATCAGATGTGACAATTGCTCCTTCAACAATGAACGAAGGTGAGTTTACAATTTACTTAACTAACGCAACTTACGATCAACAAACTCCTCCTCAAGCACAATCATACATGCATTGTGGTTCAAACGGACGTTTCTCTGGAAATTCCGTAAACAATGAGGCTAGTCAACAAATAGCAATCTTCAAAGTTGAGGATCCAGCTGCAGAGACAATCACAGCTACAAAAACAACAGAGATTACAAGCGGTGCTACTTACATGTTTGTTGGTTTGAAAAACAATGTTTACTATGCATTGACAGATGAGTTGTACAAAGAGGGAACAACTGATCAACGTATGGTTGGTGCAGCAGTAGAAGTTACTGACGGAACAATTTCATTCGTTCCAGGAACATCTTATGCATTGTGGACAATTGTAAATAAATCATTTGTTTCAGATGAGAACCCATACACAGTTGTTGTAACAGAAGATATTAATTTGACTGCAAACTTCGTTGAAGTTCCTGTTGTTAAATATTCAGTAAGCGCAGAGGCTTCTCCTGCAGAGGCTGGAAACGTTACAATCTCTGCAACTGAGGTTGAGGAGAATGGAACAGTTGATTTGACTGCTACTGCAAATACAGGCTATGAGTTTGTAAATTGGACAGTAGAGGGTGCAGAGGTTTCAACAGAGGCTTCATTTACTGCAACAGTTACTGCTGCAACAGCTTATGTCGCAAACTTTGTAGCTCAAGAATTCACTATTACATATATGGTAGATGGTGAGGAGTATGCATCTGAGACATATGCTTTCGGAGCTACAGTAACTCCTCAAGTTGTTGCTCCTGAAAAAGAGGGTTACACATTCAGCGGATGGAGCGAAATTCCTGCGACTATGCCTGCTGAGAATGTAACTGCAACTGCTTCATTTGCAGTAAACAGCTACGACATTGTTTATAAAGTAGATGGAGAGGTTTACACAACTGAAACATACGAATTTGGAGCTACAGTAACTCCTGTTGCTGCTCCTGAGAAAGAGGGTTACACATTCAGCGGATGGAGCGCAATTCCTGCAACAATGCCTGCTAATGATGTTGAGGTAACAGGCTCATTTATCGTTAAAGCTGATGTTGTAGTTACTGAAGAAGATAAAGAAGAAACAGCAGATGCTATTTATGCTAATGTAACTGTAGCAAGCGATAAAGTTTGGACTATCAACGATAATGAGATTACAGCTGATAAAGTATCAGTTGCAGTATCAGTAGAGGGTGAGGCTTCTGAGGTTAAAATCCAAGATGGTGGTCAAGTAACAGCAGCTCTTGAGGTAAATCGCATTGTTAAGAAAGGTCAATGGGCAATGATGTCAATGCCATTTGCTGTTGACTTGGCTAATGTTACAGTAAACGGTGTTGCTGCTCAAAACAATGTAAACATTAAAGTAATGGTTTACGATGCAGATAAACGTGCAAATGAAAGTATCGAGCTTTGGACAAAATCAGGATGGGTTGATTTGACAGGAACAACTATTGCAGCTAACCAAGGTTTTGCAGTTGCGGTTAATGCACAAAACGGAGATGAGCAAACAGTAACATTCGCTGCTGCTACTCAAACTTACGACGGTTCTGACAAAGAGGTTGCTCTTGATCGTCACGCAAGTACAGTAAACGAAGGTGCTGATGCAGACTGGAACTTCTTTGGTAACCCAACTTTGGCGAAAGCTGAAAAAGGAACAGGATATGCTCTATATGTTTACAATGCTGAGGATGATAGCTACGACGAGTATGCTTCTTCAGATGCAGTAACATATCAACCTTATACAGCGATGTTTGCTCAAAGTGCAGACGATTTCAATGCTCTAAGCTTCTCTGCAGGTATTGCAGGTGCATTGGCTGATGCAAACGGAGTATATGGTGAAATGCAATTCTCATTGAACGGTGAGGATGAGGCTCGCGTAGTATTGTCAGACGAGGCAAGTGAGGAGTATGTTCGCAACGAGGATGCTCTATACTTTGCTGCTCCTAACGCTAACCTATCTCAACTATACATTGTAAAAGGTAAAGTTAAAATGGCAGTAAGTGAGCAACCAACTCTTTCTGAGTCAATGACTCTTGGATACAAAGCTGCTAAAGCTGGAGAGCAAACACTTGCTCTAACTTCATTGCCAGATAATACAGGTGTTGTATTGAAAGATAATGTAACAGGCGACGAGGTTGCATTGACAGTTGGTGACAGCTACACATTTGAGAGTGCAGCAGGAACATTCAACAGCCGTTTTGTGGTAATACCAACCGATTTGACAGGTATTGCTCAAGCAACTGTAAATGGAGACGTTAAAGTTGTTGTAAACGGAGACGATATCAATGTTTACGGTGTTGAGGCAGGTGTTGAGGTTGTTGCCTATGCAACTAACGGTATGGTTGTTGCAAGTGCTGTGGCTGCAGAGGGTGTTACAACTCTTTCAACTTCAGCTAACGGTGTAATCATTGTAAAAGCTGCTAACACAGCAATTAAAGTTGTAAAATAAATTTAGGTTCTATCTTCTCTATCCTTCCCTTTGGGGAGGGTAGAGAAGAGGAATTATACGACAGCTTCTTAAGTGTTTGTTAAAAAATATTTAATAGATGTTTGTGTATTAGTAGATTATTTGTATCTTTGCACTCGCAAAAGAGAAAATAATAAAAACAATAATATAAAATGAAAAAAATTACATTATTAGCAATTGTTGCTCTTGTAGCTACAACAGCAATGGCACAAGAAACATTTCCTGGTGCTCCTGCAGATCCAGGTGCAGTGCCCATCGTAGAGAGCATCCTTGGTTTGCTTGGTTTGGGTGGCGTATATGCTTACAAACTATTCAAAAAAGGTAAAAACGAAGATTAATACAGCATTATCACTTGTGTGATAAAGTTGTGAAGTTAATATAAAGGAAGCAAGCTCATGGCTTGCTTCCTTTGTTTTTTATCTGAGTTTTTCAATTAGAGGTGATTTTTGTTATATGTTATTAGTATTTCTAATTAATTATCAAAGCTAATAACTAACAACTGACAACTAACAACTAATAACTGACATTTGCAAGGTGTGTTGCGATATGTTGCGTTGAATTGTATCGCATGATTTGGTTCGGTGGGAGAGAATGGCGTAATCTCTATCTCGCTTTCGAATAGTAGTCCTTCAATATTTGCCAATTTGTATATCGCCTCTTTAGTCGACCATATTATGGCTGAGATAAGTTGCTTTTGGTGTGGGGTAGAGTTTGCTTCTATCCATTTTTGTTCGTTGGGAGTTGTGAATCTTTTATGAAGTTTGTATTGTTTTCGGTCTATCTCCTCAATGTCGATGCCTATGGGCTTGTCGCTTATTGCAACAGCTATGCTTTTTCGGCTGTGCGATATGCTTATGAATTTATCTTCTCCCTCGATTTGTGGTGCTCCGTTGGGAAGGTGTGTAATCTCTTTTGACTCCCCTAAAAGCTCTTTAATAAGGATGTGTGAGATTAACTGCTCTCGTATGCGCTTTTCGTTGCTGTATTTTTCTGCTATTTTTTCTACGATGCTTCCGTCGAGCATGGTGTTCAACTCCTCTATGCTCTCCTCAATTTGCCAAATGGCAATTGATGCACCGTCGGTTTCTATTACTTTTTCAAGAGCCATAGGTTATTGTGGGGTGAGTGTTTCGATGATTTGGAAAATGTCGTTTTTAAGATACTCCACAATGGGAGCAACCGAGTCGTTGCTTACCTGTGTGTTAAAGTATAGTGAGCCTCTGAAAATAAATGAGGAGTTGTCTGTGGCTATAAATTGCAGCGGAGTTGCAACGTTGCCATTTAATATGTAAAGTTCTGCCCATAGATTCTTTATGGTGTCGTTGTAGCACAGACTCTCTATTTTTGATGTATGTTTTGAGTGGATGTACACCAATTCGCGGCTCTTGTCCATATCTTTTTGTAAGTTGTTGCTCTCGGTTGTTATGTATGAGCAGTATATGGTGGCGTTGTATTGGGGATATTTTATATTTAACCATCCACTGTTTTTGCCGTTACGCTCGATGGTTGCACTGTTGGAGATTTCGAATTGCAGAGGGTAGGTTTCGATATCGTGAGCCGCATATTCTGTGGTGCTGTTATCAATATATGGGTATGCAATAGGTTTGGGTGCAGTTTTCTCTCTGCACCCAAACATTATAAACGTTAATGTTATTATTGCCACTAACCCTGCTCCCTTCATAGTTAGGAATGTTTTTTGATAGTTGTCTCAATTAGAAACTAAAACTGACAACTAATAGCTGATTAAAAAGGAAGCGCGTCTGAGTCTTCTTCGACAACAGGAGCTGCTTCGGTAGATTGTTGTTGAGCTTGTTGTGCATTGCCCGAGTCGCGACGACTCAAAATTTCCATGTTGTCGGCAAAAATCTCTGTTGTGTATCTTACAATATTGTTGTTGTCAGTCCACGAACGAGTGCGGAGCTTTCCTTCAATATATAGTTGTGTTCCCTTTTTTACATATTTTTCAGCCACCTCTGCCAAACCGCGCCATAGTACAATGTTGTGCCATTCGGTACGCTCGGGAATTTGAGCGCCCGAACGAGATGTATATCCTCTCTCGCTTGTTGCTAATGGGAAATTTGCCACTGCGACGTTACTCTCTACATATCTCACTTCGGGGTCTTTGCCTACGTTACCCACAAGAATTACTTTATTTACAGACATAATTTATTGTTTTGAATTGATTTATTTAGTGCTAAAGTATAAAAAAAGGAGAAAAGGAGAAAATAGATTGTGTAAAAAAATATATATATTTATAAATATTTTCTATCTTTGCAACATGGAGTAATGTATAATGTGTAAAATTATATATAATAACAACATAACAAACATTTAATTTATTATTTATGAAAAAGAGTTACTTATTAACCGGAGTCTTTGCAATGGTAGCTTCGTTTGCGTTTGGTCAAACAGCTCCTTCGCATGAGAAGTACGTCGATTACGCCTCTAAAACAGAGTGGAGTACTGCGTATCAAGGGCTTAGCGAAAGCCAAATCGGTCAAAAAGCCCTTTATCAGGGGTACGATGCAACTGCTGCTGAAAACGAGCAGTTCTTTATTTCACGTGTAAAACCTCGTAAACGTTTCACCTTTGAACAAACACAGGTAAAAGAGAGTTTGAATCCTGACAGAAAATTCTTGTGGTGGTGTCCAATCGGAAGCGAGGGATGGAATGCCTTGCCAACATATTGGTTTGGAGGTGAGGTTTGGACAATGTGGTCTTATACCGATATCTTTGGTAACTGGACAGCTCCTATGGTTCGCATGCCAGCAGCAATGTTGGACGTGTGTCACAAAAATGGTGTATTGACATCAACTTTGGCATCAGTTCCTTGGGCTGCTTATATCTCTCCCGATCAAATTCCTCACGGAGCTAACTTCAAAGCAATGATTGACGGAGGTGCAGTAAAATTCTTGAAATACTTGCGTTACTACGGAATTGACGGTATTGGTTTCAACTCTGAGTTTACTTTCTCTGGAAACCTTTCAGGAAAGAGCTTTGCTGTTGCAATGAAAGAGTTCTTGTCAAACTGTTTTAAAAACAAATCAACTTATGACATGGATTGCTTCCATAACTGTTGGTACTCTTTGATGACAAGTGATGGTAGCTGTGGTGGTAGCCTTGCGTTGAGTTCAGGAAACCAAGATTGGTTCCACTATAACGGAGCACCAACAAGTAATGCTTACTTTATGAACTACGGTTTCAATACATCATATTTGAATACATCAAAAAACACAGCTGAAAGTTTTGGACGTTCATCATACGATGTATATGCCGGAATCGACTATCAAGGATCAAGCTCTGCTTATTGGCCCGACCTTGTGAATGCTCCTATTTCAGTAGGTATTTGGGGTGCTCACAACATGAACATGATTTATGAGAGCCGTGGAGAGTTGGGTGCTAACCCTGCTCAAATGCAAAAAACTTATCAATTAATTTCGGAGAACGTATTCTCAGGTGCTAACTACAACCCTGTAAATCGTCCCGAATTGAACTACAAACACTCACACTCATCAACAGCATCAGAGTTCTGGGGATTCTCAACATTCATTACTGCTCGTAGTACTTTGACTCCTCAAAACAATGGTGATTTGTCAACCGATCCATTCGTAACATACTTCAACTTGGGTAACGGAGCATTCTTCAACTTCGAAGGAGAAAGAACATTCAACCAAGAGTGGTATAATATCGGTATACAAGATTACATGCCTACTTGGCGTTGGTGGTGGACAAAAACATTCATGGGTAAAACTGCTTCATCTGCATCAACAGATATGATTGCAGAGTTTACTTGGGATGATGCTTGGTTCGGAGGCTCTTGTATGCAAATTTCAGGAGCAACAAATAAAGCATATTTGCAACTATTCAAAACAAAATACCCTGTAAAAAACAACGACAAAATAACTGTACGCTATAAAGTGTTGTCTGGTTCAGGTTCTATGGCATTGACAGTGTCAACAGAGGCTGCTCCAACAACAGAGATATCTTCTGCAATTAAAAATGGAGCTACAGTAACTGATGGCTGGGAGTCAAAAGAGATTAAAATTGCAACTCGTGGAGGTCTTAAATTGGATGGACAAACTCTTGCTTTAATAGGCTTGAAATTTGAGAATACATCAGCAGACTTCAAAGTGTTGATTGGTGAGATTTCGTTGATTCGTGGTACAGGAACAAAAACTGCTCCAGGTGTGCCATCTGTAACAATGACAAAAACAATGGCTCGTAACTACAAAGGTGTAGATGCTAAGATTGTTTTCGATATGACTGCTTACGATAAAAACTCTGCAGGTCGTAAACAATATGAGTCAATGTATAACGACGATGTTGATACTTGGTATTACAAAATTTATACTCAACAAGAGGGTAGTGAGTCTGTATTGTGTACAGCAACTACATCTTGGGCTGCATACGTTGTAGGAGCTCCTTACGATGTACAAAAAGGTGGTAAATTCCGTATTGGAGTATCATCAGTATCAATAGACGGTTTGAATGAGTCTACAATAGCTTGGGGTGATTGGATGACAGTTCCTGCTAACCAAACAGTAGAAGGTTTCTCAATAGATAAACCTATCATCAAAGCAAATGAGCAATTTACAGTGGCATTTGACGACCCAACTCACGCAGCAGCAACATGGGTAATTAAAGCTTCTGAGAATGATGCAGTAATGGGAACTTTCAATGCTAACTCATTTACAACATCTCTAAGTTCAGAGGGTATCTACGACTTGTACTTGACAATGAACGGAACAACAGAGGTTTATCGTGGTAAAATCCAAATCTCTCCCGCTTCGGTAGGTGCTTTGCCAGAGGTTAAAACATTTACAATGAGTGGAGAGAAAGGTAAAGATTGGATTGAGCAAGGCGAAGAGGTTACATTCAACTATACAGGACGTGCTGATGCTGACGGATATGTATCACGTGGATTTGCTCTTGGAGAAAAAGCATTTGCAATTCCTGCATCACAATTGAACTTTAACAACACTTCTGAGTTCTCTATCACATTCTGGGTATACTTCAACTCAATCAACCACCAAGATGACGGAACTCAATTGTTGAACGTACGTTCATCTGCCGACTCATATCCTGCAGGAGATTGGGGATATATCTGGAGTCAATTGGTTCCTGAAGGAAAAACAGATGACGCAGGTAATTCATATCACGAGAACAACTTGATGTTCCACTATCGTTTGTCTTCAAATGCAGGTGTGCCTGTTCAAGTATCAAACGACTTTGTGTTTAAACCTCAAACTTGGTATCACGTAGCAATGATTGTAGGTAACTCAGGAGCAAACAAATCATTGACACTATACATCAATGGTAAACTTGTAGGTTCAGGAGTATCATCAGGTAGCTTGTATGGATGGAAATCATCAAATGCTATCATGATTGGTGGACGTGCTTCAAAACGTTCAGGTATCGACGGAACAATCGACGAGGTTCGTTTCTATAAGAAAACCCTTACTGCTGCCGAGGTTAAATCTTCAATGCAACACACAGACAACGTATCTGATGCTAACTTTATCGGATATTGGGATTTCGAGAACGAGGCGGCTTCTGACAACTCAATTGCAAGTACAGGATACGATAAGAACTTGAAAGCATATAAATACGATCCTCAAAATATTAAAGATGCAGAATATACCGTAGAGAACGTATCATATGCTGCAGGTGCTCCATTTATCTCAGGAACAAACTATAAGATTGAAACATTGCCAACATGGACATTGAAGAGAGCTTCAATCTTGTCATCAAACGGAGATAAAACTTCAGGTACAGCAAAAGCTGTTTACTCAACAGTTGGTACATATCCTGCAACATTGACATTGTCAAACGGATGGGGTTCTGACTCAAAAACCATCGAGGTGGTAAATGTTACTCCAACAGGAATTGAGGATGTTACATTCGAAGAGATGAATGCATTCCCCAACCCATTCGAGAACGAGCTATATGTTAGCTTTGCTGAGGCAGGAACATACACTGCAGAGGTTTACGACTACTCAGGTCGCTTGATTAACGCAATGAGCATAGCTGTTGAAGCTGGCGAAGTTTATCAAGTTCCTGTTGATGGAGAGAGCGGTATCTACTTCATCAAGGTTAAAGGTGAGGCCGGATTGCTTAATGTGATGAAGGTCGTTAAAAAATAAGAGTGGTTAGTTGTTAGTTTTTAGTTGTTAGCGACAAAAACACAATTTAAATCAACTTATAAGAATAAGAAAGTGGAGCAGAAAAATGCTCCACTTTTTTTGTGCCAATAAGGGTATTGGGCTAATTCGTTTAATATCTTCAACGAGCAAATCTTCATTCCTCATTCCCCATTCCTAATTCCTCATTCCTCATTCAATAAACAACTAAAGTGTTAAAAAAATAAATATTATGGCTTAATATAGTGTGATTTAAAATAAAATTATTACATTTGCGAACTAACTATATTATTGTGGGGGAGTGTGCAGAATTTATCGATTAATCCAAATCTATATTTTGCTAAATATTTAAAACTAAACAAGTTAGTTTTCTTTTAAACTGTAATTTAAAATTAACCTATTATTAATAATTTAAAAAACTGTACAGAATGAAAAGATTAAATTTACTTGCATTATTTGTTGCAGTGTGTGCATTTGCTTCAGCACAAAGTAGACCAACACACGAGCAATACGTAAGTATGGGTAGTACTAAAGCATGGTACAATGCCTACAACAGTTGGAACCCCGGAACCGCACTTTATAACGGTACCGATGCGGCAGAAAACGAGCAATTCTTCATTTCTCGTGTAAAACCACGTAAACGTTTCAACTTTACAGGAACTCAAGTAAAAGAGAGCTTGAACCCTGATCGTAAACTTATGTGGTGGTGTCCTCTTGGTGAGGGTAACAACGGAAACTGGAACGGTATCCCTTCTTATTGGTTCGGAGGTGAGGTTTACTCTATGTGGTCTTACACCGATATCTATGGTAACTGGACAGCTCCTATGATTCAAGCACCTGCAGCGTTCCTTGACGCATGTCACAAAAATGGTGTACGTTCAGGAGTTGTAGCAGCAGTTCCTTTCGGAGCTCAACCTACTCCAAACGATGGTGGTCACGGATCAAACATCAATGCATTGGTAAGTGGTGGTGCTGACAAACTTTTGAAATACCTTCGTTATTATGGTGTTGACGGTATCGGTTTCAACTCTGAGTTCTCTTGGAGCAGCTTGAATGCTTCAGGATTCAAAAACATGATGGGTGATTGCTACTCAAAAGCAACTTCTTACGGAGTGCCTTTCAACAACGCATGGTATTCATTTACAAGTAACGCAGGTGGTACAGGAGACTATAGCGTTCTTAACAGTGGCTGTGTAGAGTGGTTCCACTACAACGGAAAAACAGTTTCTGATGCATACTTCTTGAACTACAACTGGGGTTCATCTCAACTTGCAACATCTCAATCAACTGCACAAGGACAAGGTCGTTCAGGATTCGATGTTTACGGTGGTATGGACTATCAAGGACGTAACCAAGCATCTTTCGTTGCTCTTAAAAGCTACGATATCTCATTTGGTTTGTGGGGTGCTCACAACATGAACATGTTCTATGAGAGCCGTGGTGAGTTGGGTGCAACTGCAAAACAATTGCAAAAAACTTACCAATTGATTTCTGAGAACTCATTTACAGGTTCTTCATACAACCCAGTAAATACTCCTCAAATTACTGACATGTTGCGTCACTCAACATCAGCAACATCTTTCCACGGATTCTCAAGCTTCATTACAGCTCGTAGTACAATGATGCCTCAATACGGAGACGCAACATTGGCTGGTGACCCATTTGTAACTTATTTCAACTTGGGTAATGGTATGTTCTTCAACGATAAAGGTGTTACTACATTCAACCACGAGTGGTACAACTTGGGTGTTCAAGATTACCTACCTTCTTGGCGTTGGTGGTGGACAAAAACTTTCATGGGCAAAACAGCTTCATCTGCATCAACTGATATGGTTGCTGAGTTTACTTGGGATGATGCTTGGTTTGGAGGTTCTTGTTTGCAAATTTCAGGAGCAACAACAGCTGCTTACTTGCAACTATTCAAAACTAAATATGCAGTTAAAAACAACGATGTTTTAACAGTACGTTACAAAGTTGTATCAGGATCAGGTAATATTAAATTGGCTATCTCTACAGAGGCTAATCCTACTACAGAAATCTCTTCAACTATCGTTTCAAATGCAAAAGCAGATGAGGATACTTGGGTAGAGAAAACAATTAAAGTTGCTAAACGTGGTGGACTTAACGTCGACGGACAAACTCTTGCTTTGATTGGCTTGAAATTTGAGAATACTACAGCCGATTTCAAAGTGTTGATTGGTGAGATTTCATTGACTCGCGGAACTTCAGTTACTCCGGGCGCACCTTCAATTACAATGTCAAAAACAATGGCACGTAACTACAAAGGTGTTGATATGAAAGTTGTATTTGATATGACATCTCGTTTCTCTGGAAGCCGTCAAAACTATGAGAGCATCTACAACTCAGATGTTAAAACTTCTCTTTACAAAATCTATACTCAACAAGAGGGTTGCGATGCTGTATTGTGTACAGCAACAACATCTTGGGCTGCATACGTAGTAGGTGCTCCTTACGATGCAACTAAAGGCGGTAAAATCCGTATTGGTGTATCTGCAGTATCAATGGATGGTAAGAGCGAGAGCTCAATAGCTTGGGGTTCTTATAACACAGTTCCGGCATCGTCTGTAATTGAAGGATTCTCAATCGACAAACCTATCATCAAAGCTGGTGAGCAATTTACAGTATCATTCGATGACCCAGGTCACGCAGCTGCAACATGGGTAATCAAAGCTTCTGCTAACGACGCAGTTAAAGGTACTTTCAATGCTAAATCATTCACAACTTCATTGTCAGAGGAGGGAATCTATGACCTTTACTTGACTATGAACGGAACAACAGAGGTATATCGTGGTAAAATCCAAATTTCTCCTGCAGCAGTAGGTGCATTGCCAAGAATCGAGTCGTTCAAAGCTGACGGACAAGAGGAAGAGGCAGGCGTTCAACCAGGAGGAGAAGTTGAATTTACATATACAGGTCGTCAAGATGCTGACGGATATGTATCTCGCGGTATCGCATTGCAAGAGAAAGCTTTCGGTATTAAAGCTGATCAATTGAACTTCAATGATCAATCACCATTCTCAATGACATTCTGGGTATACTTCAACCAATTCAACCACGAGAGCGACGGTACTCAATTCTTGAACATCCGTACAGCTGCTGACGGTTGGCCGGCTTCAGACTGGGGTTATGTTTGGAGTATGATTGCTGTTGAAGGTGGAAAAGATGACGGTGGTAATGTTTACAAAGAGGGTAACTTGATTTTCAACTATCGTTTGTCAAATAATGCTGGAGAGCCTATTCAAACATCAACTGCATTCCAATTCAAACCTGAGACTTGGTATCACGTGGCATTGTGTATGGGATACTCAAACAACAGAACTTTGAGCTTGTACATCAATGGACAACTTATTGGTTCAAGTACAGCAACTAAGAGCTTGTATACTTGGAAATCATCTAACGTAATTATGATTGGTGGTCGTGCATTCTCACGTGCAGGTATCGACGGTACTCTTGACGAGGTTCGTTTGTACAACAAAGTGCTTACTGCAGACGAGGTTAAAGCTTCAATGCAACACACAAGCTCACCATCAAGCGTAAACGGTCTAATCGGATACTGGGATTTTGAAACTGATGCAAATGCAGATAATAACGTAATTAGCCCTATTTACTACAATAACAAACAATTGAAATCAGGTATCTACGAGATTACTACAGTTAGTGAGGGTAATAACCAATATCTACCTAAAGAGATTACATATGCAGCAGGTGCTCCTTTCATCTCTGGTACTAACTACAAAATTGAGACATTGCCAACTTGGAAGTTCAAAGGAGGTTCAATCCTTTCTTCTGCAGGAAACAAATCAACCGGTTCTGCAAAAGTAGTTTATACAGAAGAGGGTAACTATCCTGCAATATTGACATTGTCAAACGGATGGGGTTCAGATACTAAACAAGTTCAAATGATTGTTGAAACAGGTATCGAGGATGTAACTCTTGAAGAGATGCGTGCATTCCCCAACCCATTCGAAAATGAGGTATATGTTGCATTCGCTGCTGCTGGTGACTATACTGCAGAGATTTACGACTACACAGGTCGTCTAATCAATACTCTTGCAGTTTCAGCTGTTGCAGGTGCTGCATACGAGATCCCTGTTGATGGAGAGAGTGGTATCTACTTCATCAAAGTTAAGGGTGAGGCTGGATTGCTTAGCGTAATGAAAGTAGTTAAAAAATAAGAGTTTTTAGTTGTTAGCGACAAAAAACACAATTAAAACAGCTTATAATAATAAGGAAGTGGAGCAGAAATGCTCCACTTTTTTTGTGCCAATAAGAGTATTGGGCTAATTAGTCTTGTTAGTTTTATATCTTCAATGAGCGAATCTTCATTAATTCATCCCTCATTCCTCATTCCTCATTCCTCATCCCTAATTCCTAATTTAACTAACAACTAAAAACTAATATTGGTGTCCGGTAAAAAAAATTACAACAAATATATTTGATTGTCAATTAATACATTAAAAATGTTCTTATTAAGTAGGGCTTGTACTATTATTAGAAATCAATATGATAGACACATTAGTCAGAAACTTATAATTTTTTATAAACTTTTTGAC
>JAFYRT010000060.1 GCA_017546805.1 Muribaculaceae bacterium
AAAATTATAAGTTTCTGACTAATGTGTCTATCATATTGATTTCTAATAATAGTACAAGCCCTACTTAATAAGAACATTTTTAATGTATTAATTGACAATCAAATATATTTGTTGTAATTTTTTTTTACCGGACACCAATAACACAAAATAGTTTTTAGTTGTCGGCTCTGCCACCCTACGGGTAGTTATTAGAAACAACAAAGAGACCGCTGAAATTCAGTGGTCTCTTTTATCTCTATTTGTATTCTAACAACTAAAAACTACATATTCGCTGCAATTGCAGCCGCAACCTCTGCCATTTCTTCGGGAGTAAATTTCATCTTCTCTTTTGTGAATGACATATCACTTTCGCTATTCATTGGCACAAGGTGTACGTGAGTATGAGGAACCTCCATTCCCAATACGGCAACACCTACTCTTTTGCAAGGTACTGCTTTTTTAAGAGCTAGAGCAACCTGTTTTACAAACAGCATATACTCTGCATAATCTTCATCTTCGATATCAAAGATGTAATCGCCCTCTTTTTTGGGTATTACCAAAGTATGACCTTTAGCCAAAGGATTAATATCGAGAAATGCAAAAAACTTCTCGCTCTCTGCTACTTTATAACATGGAATCTCTCCCTCTACTATGCGTGTGAATATTGTTGCCATGGTGTTTTTTAGATTAGAATCTCAACAATCTCAAATTTCATTAAGCCGGCAGGCACTTTCACCTCAACCACATCGCCTACATGATGTCCCAACAACCCTTGTGCAATAGGTGTTGATACAGATATTTTACGCTCAGCCAAGTTAGCCTCGCTATCAGCAACCAACATATACTCCATTACTGCTCCGTTTTGGCAATTTTTGATTTTTACCTTGTTTAGCATTTGTACTGTGTGAGTATTTAGGTTTGCATCGCTAATGATACGTGCATTTGCAACTTGACTCTTTAGTTGAGCAATTTTCATCTCCAATAAACCTTGAGCCTCTTTTGCTGCATCATACTCTGCATTCTCCGAAAGGTCTCCTTTATCACGAGCCTCGGCAATTTGTGCAGAAATTCTTGGACGCTCAACACTCTCAAGATAGTTGATTTCGTCCATCATTTTATGGTAACCCTCATCGGTCAAATAAACTACTGCCATAATTTTATCTTTTTTTAATATTAATATTCGTTTTATAAATTGCTTAAATTTTACAATTAAATTTAAAACAGCTTCTTAAAAAATTATATAAAAAAGAATCCCCGTATCTTAACGATACCGGAACCCTCCTATATTCTTCTCTCGATTTCTTTTGCGAAGATAAGCAATAAAAAATTGTAAACCAAATTTTTCTCTCTTATTCGTTCACAAAACCCATATAATTATTTTATTTACTTAAACTTAAGACGTTTCATTTCACGCTCTTTGTCGGGTTGCATCTTAAATAGCACCTCTTTTATATATGAACGCAAGAAACCTATAGAGTAACCCCATAGTTGTATTGTTGCCGTTACCAATGCCAATGCCGACACCTTTAATGAGCGAGTCTTAACCAATGCCTCAACAAACAGAGCCACATAGTATAATAGCAACGGAGTTATTGCCCACGGGCAGAAGATAGTTGACAATATCAAAAATATTGAACCCAACATAAAGGCTGTTGGCAGAAGATGCACCAACTTCATTGAACCAGGGTGTAACAGATGCAACTCCACTCGCGAACGTCCAAATACCAACATCTGACGCGAGAAACTACGAATTGTATTCCTTCGTTTATGATACACAAAAGCATCGGGTAAAAGTACAGTCATGAATCCTGCCTTACGTATCCTTAAACTCAAATCTATATCTTCGCCAAAAACATCTCTAAAGTCGCCTGCCTTTTTATAGACCTCTTGAGTAAATCCCATATTAAAGGTACGAGGCAAGAACTTCTCCATGCCTTTTTTACGTCCACGAATACCTCCTGTTGTCAAAAACGAAGTCATTGAGTAGTTAATTGCCTTTTGCAGTATTGTGAAATTCTCTGCCGCCGCATCAGGACCTCCAAAGCAATCAAAGCCCCCCTTCTCCACCTCTCGCTTAACAATCTCAAAATATGTTTCGGGAATTACACAATCAGAATCGAAGAATATCAACCACTCTCCCTCTGCTCGTGCCATTCCATAGTTTCGTGCAGCACTACGACCCTCATTAGGTTTCATAAAGTAACGCACATTAGCACTATCGGCATATCGCTCTGCAATATCCTCACTATCCTCAACCGAACCATCCTCCACAATGATTGTCTCAAAGTCCTTCTCTGTCTGGCAAGAAAGGCTCTCCAACAACTCCTCCACCTCAGAGCGACGGTTATATACTGGTACTATAATTGAAAATTTCATTTCTCTGTCGCCAACAACTAACAACTAACTAACAACCTTCTTATACACCTCCATTGTAAGGCGAATATCATATAGAGCATCGTGTAACGACTCTTCACACACCTCAACTCCACATTGACGTGCCACTGTTGAGAGTTTGAAATCTTTCATTGTATGACGCTCCTCTGCAAAATATTGCGAAGCAAGTACCATTACATCAAGACTGTTTCCCCAGAACCAACTACCAAAGTATTCATCTCCGTTTTGACGAAACCAAGCTCTGAAGAAATTATCATCGAACGAAGCATTGTTGTATCCTGCAAGGAAAAACTTATCTGTTCTATCATACTTGTCAACATACTTGCCCAACATCTCTACGACTCGTTTATAGACCTCTTCCATTGGAGGATATGCCATAACTTGCTCACGAGTAACACCTGCCACCTGCAATGCTGCATCCTCTATCAATGCCTTTGGGTTAGGAGCTACTCGCAAATCGAAGCTCTCCTTTACCTCTCCATCAATTACAATTGCTCCACTAATTTGATGTATCCCGTTTTTCCAGAATAGCGTTCCTGTTGTCTCTAGGTCGTAAAAAAATATCTTCATATTATATTTCCATTTTATTGCAAATATACAATTTAAATATAAAAATAAAAAGTGGGCCAAATTTCTTTGACCCACTCCATATCGTATATTCTTGTGAATATTATTAGCGAACGCGCTCTACGTACTCACCAGTACGAGTATCTACGCGTATTTTGTCACCTGTGTTGATGAACAAAGGTACGCGAACCTCAGCTCCTGTTTCAACAGTTGCAGGTTTAAGAGTGTTTGTTGCTGTATCACCTTTGATACCCGGTTCAGTATAAGTTACCTCCAACTCAACTTTAACCGGCATCTCAGCGTAAAGGATAGTTTCAGTTGATGCATCAGATACAACCTCAACAATCATCTCCTCTTTCATGAAATCAACACCTGTGATTAGGTCTTTTGCGATAGGAAGTTGCTCGTATGTCTCTTGGTTCATAAAGATATACTCAGCTCCCTCTTTATATAGGAATTGGTAAGGACGACGCTCTACACGTACATCTTCAAGTTTCTCACCAATGTTAAAACGACGCTCCAATACGTAGCCGTTTACAACATCTTTAAGTTTTGTACGCATAAATGTGTTTCCTTTACCTGGTTTTACGTGTAAAAATTCGATACAGAAATAAAGCTTTCCGTCCATACGGATACAAGTTCCGTTTTTAATGTCTTGAGCGTTAATCATAAATATATGGTTATTTGTTATTATTTTCGGAGCACAAAATTAATGGAATTTAAACAAAAAAGCAAAAAGTTTTGTATAAAAATGAATTATAACTGCTCTATCTCTTGGAAATTTGATAAAACATAACTATCTTTGCACCCTGATTTTGGAATATAATGTAAACAATATAAAATAGAAGAATCATGAAAAGAACATTTCAACCTTCAAACAGAAAGAGAAAAAACAAACACGGTTTCCGTTCTCGCATGGCTACTGCTAACGGACGCAGAGTATTAGCTGCTCGTCGTGCCAAAGGTAGAGCAAAACTTACTGTATCTGACGAGTACAACGGATAATACAAGTGTTTTAACTTACAAAAGAGCAACCTTGTGAAGTGAACCCCAAAGTTTGGACAAAAAACTTTGGGGTTTATTTTATGCGAAAAAAACATGATTATTCAGCATTGCTCAAATATATGCATATGCTTGAAGATGGAGATTCCATCAATTACATTTGCACCAAGTACGGCATTAATCATGAACGATTAAAGAAATTGTGGTTATTATATCAGAAAGAAGGAGTAAAAGTCCTTCATCGTCAGCAGTATAATCGCAGTAATGCAATTTTTAGGCATAATGTTGTATTGGATATTGAAAACAATGGTATATCTTTGGTGCAAGCCTCGATAAAATACGGAGTAAGTACCAGTAGTTTGAGTGTATGGTTAAAGACATACAGAACTGGTGGTATAGAAGCTCTATCAATAACCAAGAAACGAGGCAGACCACCAGGTATGGGAAGACCAAAGAAAGTGCAGAAACCAGAGACAGAGCTTGAACGATTACAACGAGAAAATCGAGAACTCAAGATAGAGAATGCGTTGCTAAAAAAAGTGAAAGCCTTAGTCGAGGAAAGAGAAGCCCGTCTGCGTGCGATTGGGCATGGGCAGTCCGAGAACTAAGGCTACATCAGAACGATTTGTTGTTTGCTTTAAGATATGTTGGAATAGCACGTTCAACATACTATTATCATATCTCAAAACAACAGGTTGATAAGTATACAGATATACGTAATCGTATAAGCGAGATATTTGTGCAGCACCATAAACGTTATGGTTATCGTCGAGTATGCATCCAATTACGAAACGAAGGGTACACAATCAATCACAAGACAGTGCAAAAACTGATGCAGGAAATGCATCTTAAGTCTGTTGTGCGTAGAGTGAAATACCGTTCATACAAAGGCGAGGTAGGACGCATTGCAGCTAATGTATTGGAACGTGATTTTAATACACAAGTACCAAATCGCAAATGGACAACTGATGTAACAGAGTTTAAGATAGGAGACAAAAAGGCATATCTATCACCAATACTTGATATGTATAATGGAGAGATAATCTCTTATACAATATCAGATAGCCCTGACTTGCGTATGGTAATGAATATGGTAAACAGTGCAATAAAGAAAGTAAAACCACAGAAAGGACTTATTTTGCACTCCGACCAAGGTTGGCATTATCAGCATATGCAATACCAATTGACACTTAAACGCAATGGTATTATACAAAGTATGTCTCGTAAGGGAAATTGTCTTGATAATGCAATGATGGAGAACTTTTTTGGTATTATGAAATCTGAACTGCTATATTTGCAGGAGTTTAAAGATATGAAACACTTCAAGCAAGAACTAAGGAAGTATATACATTACTATAACAACGACAGAATTAAACTGAGACTAAAAGGAAAGAGTCCGGTGCAATACCGAACTCTTTACCAATAAATTTATTATTAATTCGTCCAACTTTTGGGGGTCAGATCATTGACGGTTGCTCTTTTTTTTTACGCTTAAACGATTAGATTCGCAATTGATATAAGTTTAGTATTGTCGGTGTGAATGGGACTATAGAGGTCAGCTACACCTATCAATCCTGAACTTTTTCTTTACCTCACAAGCAACGTTGTTTCATAAATCCTATACTTATTCCGCTCTTTAGATAAATCCCTTCAAGAAAGGATACAAAAAAAAAATCGGAGCGCCTAAGCACCCCGATTTATCATTTATCTAATTTCAGATATTACAATTTTGGACCAGCCTCTACAAGAGATTTTCCTAAATCGTTACCTGTAAATTTAGCAAAGTTTTTGATGAAACGCTCAGCATTCTTTTTACATTTTAAGTCTATTTGTACAATGCTGAATATCTGGCAGTTATCCCCCATGACCAAAAAATCTAAAATTTATACAAAAAAAATAGAAAAAGTTTTTCTAAATTTGGCAAACAAAATCACATTAGCGTTAGTCTTAATGAGGTTTTGGCTACCCTCTAATGATAAATTAAATTTATAGAATCTCAAAAAAAATATTATGGATCAAACTTTACCCACACCATTATCTGTCAAAACACGACAGAACATTGCAGCTTGGTTGCTTGTGCTTACCGGCGTCCTCAGTTTGACGCTGTTATTCTTCCAATACAATTTCCTTATAGGTTTATTTATAGGTATAGTAAACACTATTGCTTGGATTTTGCTATATACTACGGCATCTAACAAAGCTACTCGAACTGCAAGTATCATCATAATTACTTTATCGCTTATATCTATAGCAAAAAAGATAGTGCTTAACTCGAACCCTTCTGAATATCATATAATAACCATCATAGTAGTGAGTATACTCCAATCGCTAATAAATATTTATGCCTACTCTATACTCCTAAAGGGCAACAATAGCATCAACATAGAGGATAGAGCATGGATAGGATTTCTTATCATATCCAATATTGGAGTATTAATAATTAATTTATTCTTTGATGTACTATTATATACTAATATAGTTGACTACGAATTATTCCGACCATACAACTTCACCAATAGTATTGGATGGATGCTTTGGAATATTGTCTATTATATCCTTGTAATGGCAGCTGAGTTCCGAATGGCTAAATGTGTAGCTTTTACAGGCAACTATAATTCAGAACCCGCATCCAAAGAGATATACTCACCCATCAACAAATATTTTGCCGCAACACTTATCTCCGCGATAGTTGTGTTGGGGTTACTCTATGTTATCTACAACAATATATTATCTATTGAAAACATCTTCTAAATAGAAAAACCATGAAAAAAGGATTATTAAGCTTATTGTATAGCCTGGATAAGAGAATATGGGGAGATCAAATTAACCCCAACAAATATATGTCAACCGGAACTCTTCTTATTTGTATATTATTGGGAATTTTATGGGGTGGAAGCAGTTTCCTCAACGGCATGTTTGATTTGGACATTAATATATATATATCAGCAACACTCGCAATAGTGAGCATATTAACGGGTTACAACATAGCAGAGTCAATCATTGCTACTAACTCTGCAAAGATTGCCACCTTGCGATCTCTGATGATGGCTGGATTTATGATTTTGGGATTTATTGCGGGAGTTATAGGCTCGGTAATCCTACTTGCTATTCTGACTATCATTATATGCATCTACCTGATTTTTATAATCCTTACCGGAAGTACTTTTGGGGGTGGACAAAAGAAGTGGAAGTTGGATAATGGCGATGTTGTAACAGAAGAGAGAGGTATGTTTGGAGAGAAATACTATACAGGTTCAAGCGGACAAAATTACGAAACCGACAATGACGGTGAGTCATTTCGTGAAAAATAGGTTTCTACAAGGGTGGCTAAGATAGTAAATTAGCCACCCTTTTTCATTGTTAAAAAGATTCGAAATCTTTGTCTCTTTTTCTACTCATTGTCTATCTCAAAAATAGCCTTTTATACACTTCCTAACTTAATCCGATATTTGAGTCTTCAAAGGAGTTGAGACATATTCAAAATCTACCGAGATAGAATCCTCCATGATAAAGAAAATATCTTAATAGAACATCTTTAAAATTAAAACAAATAAATTACAACAATTAATGCTAATTACAATAAACAAAAAAGGGGCTGTGCGTGGCACAGCCCCTTTAGGTTATTATAATTTATAGATATTACAATTTTGGACCAGCCTCAACTAGAGATTTACCTAAATCGTTACCTGTAAATTTAGCGAAGTTTTTGATGAAACGCTCTGCAAGATCTTTTGCTTTAACATCCCACTCTGCTGCATCAGAGTAAGTGTCACGAGGATCAAGGATGTTAGGATCTACTCCGTTCAATGCAGTTGGAACCTCGAAATCGAAGTAAGGGATTTTCTTAGTTTCTGCTTTGTCGATTGATCCATCAAGAATAGCATCGATGATACCACGAGTATCTTTGATAGAGATACGTTTTCCTGTTCCGTTCCATCCTGTGTTAACCAAGTATGCACGAGCACCGGTTTGCTCCATTCTCTTAACTAACTCCTCACCATATTTTGTTGGGTGCAATGAAAGGAATGCAGCACCGAAACATGCTGAGAATGTTGGAGTAGGCTCAGTAATACCACGCTCAGTTCCTGCCAATTTAGCAGTAAATCCTGATAGGAAGTAGTATTGAGTTTGCTCAGGAGTCAAGATTGAAACTGGAGGCAATACTCCGAACGCATCAGCTGACAAGAAGATTACTTGTTGAGCGTGAGGTCCTTTAGATACTGGTTTAACGATATTCTCGATGTGGTTGATAGGATAAGATACACGAGTATTCTCAGTTACGCTCTTATCAGTGAAATCAATTTTACCATCAGCGTCAACTGTTACGTTCTCCAACAAAGCATCACGTTTGATAGCGTTGAAGATATCGGGCTCGCTCTCTTTATCAAGGTTGATAACTTTAGCGTAGCATCCACCCTCGTAGTTGAATACACCTTCGTCATCCCATCCGTGCTCGTCGTCACCAATCAATAGACGTTTAGGATCTGTTGAAAGAGTTGTTTTTCCTGTTCCTGACAAACCGAAGAATACAGCTGAGCTTTTTCCTTCTTTGTCTGTGTTAGCTGAACAGTGCATTGAAGCGATACCTTTAAGAGGGTTCAAGTAGTTCATGATTGAGAACATACCTTTTTTCATCTCACCACCGTACCAAGTGTTGATGATTACTTGCTCTTTAGTAGTTAGGTTGAATACTACAGCAGTCTCAGAGTTCAAACCAAGCTCTTTGTAGTTCTCAACTTTAGCTTTTGATGCGTTGTAAACAACGAAATCAGGCTCTCCGTAGTTAGCCAACTCCTCAGCTGTAGGAAGGATGAACATGTTTGACACGAAGTGTGCTTGCCATGCTACCTCAACGATGAAACGTACTTTAAGACGTGTAGCCTCGTTAGCTCCGCAGAATGTATCTACTACGAAAAGTTTTTTATTTGAAAGCTCATTAACAGCTATCTCTTTCAAAGTTTTCCAAGCCTCTTCAGTAACGGGCTTGTTGTCGTTTTTGTACTCATCAGAAGTCCACCAAATTGTGTTTTCGCTTGTAGCATCTTTCACAAAGAATTTGTCTTTAGGTGAACGACCTGTGTAAACACCAGTCATTACGTTAACTGCACCTAGTTCAGTTACTTGACCTTTTTCAAAACCTTCCAAACCTGGTTTTGTCTCCTCAGCGAAGAGAACATCATAAGACGGATTGTGAAGAATCTCAGTTGCTCCATTAATTCCGTACTTGCTCAAATCTAATGTTGCCATTGTAATTTTAAGTTAAAAGTTCTTTATTAATTATTTATCAATTCTCTCTAATTATATGTAGGATTTTACTCCATTAGTCAAGACCGATTTCGGACAAATCAATCCTTAACCGCATACAAAGGTAATACAAATTTTGAAAGTATAGTCTTTGATTAAAGAAATTTTTCATCAATCAGCATAAAAAAAATATTATTTAACTATAAATACTCTATTCTCGCTACTTTTACAACAGTTTATCATCGATTTTTAGTTTGTTTTTATTACAAAAAAAATTACTTTTGCAAAAACATTTTATACTGCAATAACCAAAGAGTAAAACAAATTGTAATTGTTATGGCTGTAGATATCAGGATCGTCTCTTCTACATGGGACTACATAAAGTACACAAACTTCAAAAACAAACTTTATAAAAATTCGGAATTCGCAGTTCCTCCCCTACTTATAGACGAACTAAACACATTTAACCGAAAGAAGAATCCCGCTTTTGATTTTTGCGACGCAATAAGCATTATGGCATATCGCGATGGCAAAGCAGTAGGAAGAGCCACAGGAATCATAAATCATGCCGTAAACGAAAGAACAGGAAAAAAATGCGCACGCTTCGGATGGATAGATTTTATTGACGACAAAGAGGTGAGCATTGCCTTAACAGAATGGATTGAAAACTGGGCCATCCATAATGGAATGAATGAAATTGAAGGACCCTTTGGTTTTACCGACATGGACCCTGAAGGATGCCTTATAGAGGGATTCGACCAACTCGGCACAATGGAGACCATATACAATTATCCATACTATTCATCTCACTTTGAAGAATTAGGTTACGAGAGATGCCAAGACTGGATTGAATTTAAGATAGGCATCCCCGAGGAGCTACCCGACAAACATTATCGTATTGCAAAAATCGTAAAGGAGAAATACAATATTCGTCTTGCCGAATGCAAAAACATTAAAGAACTTGCAAAAAAATATGGGCAACAAATATTCGAACTGATAAACGAGGCTTACGACGAGTTATACGGATATTCGCCCCTCACCCCACGTCAAATAGAACATTATATAAAGATGTATCTTCCAATGGTACACAAAAACGGCATTGCCGTTGTCCTAAACGAACAAGACGAGGTGGTTGGAGTAGGAATAACCATACCTTCGCTATCAAAGGCCCTACAAAAATCAAAGGGAAGAATATTCCCATTTGGTTGGTATCATCTGCTCAAAGCCTTCAAAAAGGGCAACGATATAGTAGACTTTTTACTTATAGCTGTTCGTTCAGATTTCCAAAGCAAAGGAGTAAATGCTCTTTTCTTTGAACGAATATTTCCCCATTTTAAAGAGCAGGGATACAAAATGGTTGAAACAAACCCCGAATTGGACGGCAACACAAAAATACACAATCAATGGGCAATGTTCGAACCCGTACTTCATAAACGTCGCAGAGCATATAACAAAAAACTTTTATAATACAATTTCAGGAGGGAGACCAAAAGTAAACGGGTCTCCCTCTCTTTTCTTAGGATAGAATAAATAAAGATTACCCTCTTCTTCATTTTAAGGTTAAAAAACTTTATTTATTACTTATAAATAAGTAATTTTGCACCCTCATTTTAAAAAACGTATAAATTTATCACATAAAAA
The DNA here is from genome assembly GCA_017546805.1 of Muribaculaceae bacterium. Taxonomy (GTDB): domain Bacteria; phylum Bacteroidota; class Bacteroidia; order Bacteroidales; family G3-4614; genus Caccoplasma_A. The sequence continues at coordinate 10,828 of JAFYRT010000060.1, forward strand.
GATTTTAAGAATATGAAATTTAGTACAATTCTTAATAGTATCGATTTCAAACCCGCACTGTTTAAAAGCATTAAAAATTACGACAGAAAAAAATTCACTGCCGATTTGATGGCAGGTATTATTGTGGGTGTTGTAGCAATGCCTCTTGCCATTGCTTTTGGTATCGCATCGGGAGTAACACCCGAAGCAGGTTTAATCACAGCCATCATCGGAGGTTTTATAGTATCGTTTTTGGGTGGTAGCAGCGTTCAAATTGGAGGTCCCACAGGAGCTTTCATCATCATCGTTGCAGGAATCATAGCCCAATACGGAATCGAAGGTCTTGCAATAGCAACTCTCTTGGCTGGAGTTATGCTGTTGATTATGGGACTCTGCCGTTTTGGAACTATAATAAAATTCATCCCCTATCCCATCGTTATTGGATTCACCGGTGGTATTGCCATAACCATCTTCTCTACACAAATTGAAGATTTCTTTGGCATGCACATCGAAAACCTTCCGGCAGATTTCTTCTCTAAATGGGGAGCATACTTCACAAACATCGGCAGCACCAACATTGCATCGCTTTTAGTCGGAATTGCCACATTATTAATAATAATATTCTCTCCCAAAATAACCAAACGCATACCAGGTTCTCTAATCGCCATTATTCTTGTAACCGTAGTGGTATATATATTGAGACACTTTGTCGGAATTGACTCAATCGAGACCATTGGCGACAGATTTGGAACAATACAGGCAAACATAAAAGCGCCTGAAGGTTTCAGTTTGAATTGGGAGGTTATCAACAATCTTATCTCTCCGGCATTCACCATCGCCATGTTGGGAGCAATTGAGTCTCTACTATCAGCAACCGTTGCAGACGGTGTTATTAGCGAGAGACACAACTCAAACACAGAGCTAATAGCTCAAGGTGCTGCAAACATTGTATCTCCACTATTTGGAGGTATCCCTGTAACAGGAGCCATTGCTCGTACAATGACAAATATCAATAACGGTGGACGCACACCTATAGCAGGAATCATTCACGCAGCCGTATTGCTATTGATTTTGTTATTCCTTGCACCTCTTGCAATACACATTCCAATGTCATGCTTGGCAGGAATCTTGATTGTGGTAGCATACAACATGAGTGGCTGGAGAACTATCCGTTCACTATCTAAACTTCGCAACACCGACGTTATTGTACTTTGGATCACATTGCTTTTGACAGTAATATTCAACCTAAACATTGCAATTGAAATTGGTCTGTTGCTTGCCGTTATCTTGTTCCTAAAACGTGTAACAGAGAACACTCGCGTATCGGTTATTCGCAAAGACCTAAACCTCGACGACGACGACCACAACAACTCTACTCTTGAGGAGGAACACCTACCTTTGGAGAAAGGAGTAGAGGTTTACGAGATTGACGGACCTTTCTTCTTTGGAGTGGCAAATAAATTTGACGAACAAATGCGTGTATTGGCAGACAAACCCATGGTTCGTATAATTCGTATGCGTAAAGTTCCTTTCATCGATTCATCAGGTTTGCATAACCTCGAAATATTTATACAATCAGCTCACAAAGAGGGAATAATGGTAATTCTTTCAGGAGTACACGAACCTGTTCATAAAACCTTGGAAAAAGGTGGAATTACAAAACTGATGAACGCAGAAAACATCTTTGACAACATCAGAGATGCCGTAGCAAAAGCGAACAGCGTTGTATTGGCAAACAAAAAATAACAATAATAACACAGAGCCCGGCAATAAAATTTGACCGGGCTCTGAAATTTAATTACGACAAAAAACAATTTTCTCTCGGTTTTTCAGTTATATATAAGGAAATCAAAGCTAAAGCACACAGAATCCAACACAGTTTATCCACAATGGGAAGAGTTAAAATAATAGCAATTGTAATATTCATATTATGCATTACTTCAAAAAGTTATGCACAATACGATGCACAATTCAGCCAATATTGGGAGCTTCCCTCATACTACAATCCCGGAGCTGCAGGAACCAACGACAAACTAAATATTCATGCAGCAACTCGTCAACAATGGATAGGGATGCCGGGAGCACCAAAAACCTTCACCATAATGGGAGATATGCCTTTTACTCTATTCAAACAACAACATGGAGTGGGAGCAATAATTTCAACCGAAAAGATAGGTCTTTTCTCAAACACCTCATTAGGATTACAATACTCATTCAAGGTAAAACTATTAGGAGGTCAACTCGGATTAGGTTTGCAGTTAGGTTTTATCAATCAGGTCTTTGACGGAACAGGAGTATATATCCCCGAGAGCGGATACCACAATCAAACCGATGATGCTATACCAACAAGCGAAGTAAAAGGCATGGGATTCGACTTAGGTTTTGGTGTACATTATACTCACAAATACTTTTGGACAGGAATATCAGCACAACACCTAACCTCTCCGACCATAACTTTTGACGAAAAATACGAAACTTATGTACCTTCTGCATATTATTTTTCAGCAGGAGGCAATATTCCGTTCAAAAACTCGTTAATCATATTGCAACCCTCAATGTTGTTTAAGACAACGTTCCAAACTTTTCAAGTTGAATTTGGAGCAACAGTCAAATACAACAACTTTATATGGGGAGGTCTTTCATACCGTTTGAACGATGCCATAATAATTATGATTGGAGGCGAATGGAAAGGTGTCAGATTAGGATACGCATACGACTATGCCCTATCAGACATTGTAAAGGCCACAAGCGGAAGCCACGAAGTGTTTGTTGGCTACAGTATGAAACTTGAATTAGGAAAGAAAACAAAAAATAAACATAAAAGTATCAGAATACTCTAATCGACGTATTACTACAACGAGAGGGTAAAAACTTTAAAAGTATGAAAAAACTATTTTTTATAGCAGCGTTAGCAGCATTGATTACCTCATGTGCGCCAACATCATCGGGCGGTAACGGAGGTGAACTTGTTGGAGTAAGAGCAATGGCTTGGGGCGAACCAACTCCTTACGGAATGGTACTCGTTGAGCGAGGCTCATTTACTGTAGGCTCTTCTGAAGAGGACTCAATCTGGGGTACTCCCAAAAACGGGAAACCCATTTCGGTTGAATCGTTTTGGATGGACGAGACCGAGATAACCAATGGTAAATACAAACAATTCTTGTTCTGGGTACGCGATTCTATTATTCGCGAGCGTCTTGCCGACCCTGCTTACGGAGGTAACGAGGCTTTCAAAATAGAGGAAGACCGCGAAGGAAACCCCATAAAACCTCACTTGAATTGGGCAAGAGCAATTCCTTGGAAAAACCCAACCGAGGATGAGGCACGCGCTATCGAAAGTGTTTACAGAACAAACCCAATTACAGGACAAAAAGAGTTGGATCCTGCCCAAATGAATTATCGTTATGAAATATACAACCACACCGAGGCAGCAAAACGTCGTAACCGTCTTGACCCAACTCGTCGTATATTGAACACCGATATCAAACCTGATCTTGGAGCAGAAGTTATAATATCAAAAGACACTGCATTCATCAACGATGACGGTAAAATCATCACCGAAACAATTGTACGCCCTTTGAGTAGCGAGTTCGACTTCTTAAATACATACATTGTTAACATATATCCCGACACCACAGCTTGGATTAACGACTTTGACAATGCATACAACGAACCTTATGTACGTCTTTACTTCTCACACCCCGGATACAACGATTATCCCGTTGTAGGAGTATCGTGGGAACAAGCAACTGCATTCTGCGCTTGGCGTACACAATACTTAATATCTTCGTTGCAAACTCCATTTATCGAACCATACCGTCTACCAACGGAGGCTGAATGGGAATATGCAGCAAGAGCAGGAATGAATGAGAACAAATTCCCATGGGGTGGAGATATACCAATGACAGAGAAAGGCTGTTTTAATGCCAACTTCAAGCCGCAAGAGGGAAATTATGTAAAAGACGGCAATTTGATAACATCTAACGTAGCCACATACCCACCTAACGACTTTGGATTGTATGACATGGCAGGTAACGTATCGGAATGGACATCAACAGCATACAGCGAAGGAGGCATGGCATATACAAGCGATATGAACCCCGACTACCGCTACAATGCAGCAAAAGAGGACCCTTACCAAATGAAACGCAAAATCATTCGCGGAGGTTCTTGGAAAGACGTATCAAACTTTATACGTTCCGACATCAGAATGTGGGAGTACCAAAACGAGCAACGTTCATACATAGGATTCCGTTGCGTTCGTACACAAGTAGGCTTTGCAAAAGGTCGCAAATAATCAATAAACTCTAAAAATCTACAACCATGACAAAAGAAAAGATAAAATCATACAAAAACCGTTTTTACAAATTCGCAACAAGCGAAAAAGGAAAACGTTTCTTTAACTTTGCGTACAGTATAGGTGCTGCAATCGTTATTCTTGGTGCGCTATTTAAACTGTTGCACCTTGCAGGAGGTAACTTCATGCTATCATTGGGTATGGGTATAGAGGTATTGATGTTTATCATGACAGCCTTTGATGCTCCCGCAAAAGAGTACAAATGGGAAGAGGTATTCCCCGTTCTTAAAAGCCAAGACCCCAACGACCGTCCCGAGTTTAAAGGAGGTGGCGGAAACGGAGGTTTTGTAGGCTCTATGCCCGTTGGTGTGAACAATGCCGAAGCTGTAAACATACAAGGAGGTACAGCTCCTGTTGGAGGAGCCGTAATGGGTGGTGGAGGAACCATCATTATTGGTGGAGGAAACGCTCCATACGTATCGCCCGAAGATGCAAAACGCACTGCAGGAATACCATCTGACATCAATTTGGATGAAAACGATACACAATCACTATCACAAAGCATCCAAAAGCTATCATCGGCAGCAGACCAACTTTCAAAAATGGCAGAGTTGACATCAGCTACACAAACCTATTTGGAGCAATTGTCGGCAATCTCTAACCAAATGGAGCAATTCAAGAGAGCAACAGAATCGCTTACACAAGTTTCTAATGTTCTATTAGACTCTTACCGCAACATCACCGACAACTCTGACAACATAACCACTCACTCACAAGGTTATGTAACACAAATGGAAGATTTGAACCGCAACCTTGCAGGATTGAATACAATATATGAGATACAGTTGAAGAGCATCAGTTCACAATTGGATAACATCGACCGCGTAAACATTGGATTGAGAACTATTCGCGACATGTACGAAAGCTCTGTCGATGACAGCTCACGCTACTGCAAAGAGACTGAACGCATGACAACATACATGTCTCAACTTAACTCGGTATACGAAAATATGTTGGCTGCCATGACCGTTAACATGTACAACAATCCTATGGCAGCAATGGGTTCAAAAATGTCGTCACTAAAAGACGAAGAGAATAAAAACGACAAATAGTAGGCATTAACAGCTAACAAAAACAAAAGAAAATGGCATCGAATAACTATTCAAATATGACGCCAAGGCAGAAGATGATAAATCTTATGTACATTGTGCTTACTGCCATGCTTGCCTTAAACGTCTCTACCGATGTATTAGAGGGTTTCAGACAAGTGGAAGACAGCCTTGCGCGCTCAACAGACAATGCCTCTGAACAAAACAAAGCTCTTTACGGGGAGTTAACCGATTACAATATAACAAATCCCGAAAAATCGGGAGAGTGGTACAGCAAAGCCACAGATGTACGTAATCGCACCGAAGGACTTGTAAGTTTCATCGACTCACTAAAAGTGGCCATAGTAAAACAAGCTGACGGAAAAGACGGCGACGTAAATAACATAAAACGAATGGACGACCTTGAAGCTGCATCGCACATTATGCTATCGCCTGCAAAAGGACAAGGAGAGAAACTTCGCAATTCGCTTATTAATTATGCCGACTTTGTAACACCTATGGTTGGTGATTCAATAAAAAGAAAGGTAATTAGCGACTATCTCTATCCCGTTGCTCGCAACAAAGAGGGATTGATAAAGAATAAAACATGGGAAGAGGAAAGTTTCGAGGGTATGCCTGTTGCAGCAGCAATTACAGTGCTTACAAAACTTCAAAACGACATACGTTATGCAGAGAGTGAAATTCTTCACATCTTGCGCAACAACATCGACGAAGGCGACGTAAGAGTGAACCGCATGGATGCATACGTAATTCCTTCATCAAAAACCGTCATGCGAGGCAGTTCATACTCTGCCAACATTGTATTGGCGGCAGTGGATACCACTCAAATCCCAACCATATACATTGGAGACAAAGAGTTGGATAAAGAAAAAAACGGATTATACGAATTTGTATGTAACCAAACAGGAGTTTTCGATTACAGCGGATATTTGGAGGTATCGGCAGGAGATGGTTCAATACTTCGCCACCCCTTCACATCATCATACACAGTAATAGAGCCATCTGCAACCGTATCGGCAACAATGATGAACGTGCTTTATGCAGGAATCGAAAACCCCATAAGCATATCAGTTCCGGGAATTCCCAACAATGCAATCTCGGCAACAATGACAAACGGAACACTAACCCGTTCGGGCGACAGCTGGATAGCAAAACCAAAATCAGTTGGAACAGATGTAATAATCTCTGTAACTGCAAACATGGAGGGACGCACACAAACCGTCAGCCAAACAGTGTTCAGAGTAAGACAATTACCTGACCCAATGCCATTTATCACATACACCGATGAAAAAGGCAATCCTCAACGCTATCGTGGAGGCAAACCAATAAGCAAAGCGCTTCTTGTAAAAGCACCGGGTATCGAGGCAGCCATAGATGACGGATTGTTGAACATCTCGTTTAAAGTATTATCGTTTGAGACCGTAATATTCGACTCAATGGGTAACGCAATGCCCGAAGTATCGAACGGAGCACAATTCTCAGACCGCCAAAAAGCAGCAATAAAGAAACTATCTCGCGGAAAACGCTTCTACATATCAAAAGTAAAAGCAATAGGTCCCGATGGAATTGAGCGTACCATATCTCCAATCGAGGTATTTGTAAACTAATAAGAAGGAAAGAAATAAAATTATACGAAATATGAAACGTACTATTAAAATCTTAACAGCACTATTGCTAATTGCTATTTTTGCAATGCCCGAAAGCGAGGCTCAAACACGTGCTGCAATAAAAAGCGGAAGTGCAAAAAAAAGAGAAGAGTCAAACAACTCACTCTCAGTAAGAGCACAAAACCTATACGAGAAAGAGGCATTATCACCTGCCAACACACCTTGGAATCGTATAATATATCGTTCGCTCGATCTTAGGAAAGAGAAGAACCTTCCTCTATACTTCCCCGAGGAGAGTACCGAAGAACAAGAGAACCTATTCCGCCTAATCATGAAACTTTTGGCAGAAGGAAAGATTACCGTATATGAGTACCTCGATGGAAGAGAGATATTTACCGAAGCATACCAAGCCGACGTAAAAGAGACCCTCGACCGTTTCCATATATTATACGAGGAGAGCAGTTCTCAAGCAGGACGCAAAGTAAAATTCACAATAGACCCAAGCGATGTTCCTGCAAACGAAGTTCTTTCGTATTACATCAAAGAAAAATGGGTATTCGACCAACAAAACTCAGGAGTTAAGAGTGAGATAGAGGCACTATGCCCTATATTGCATCGTACTGACGACTTTGGAGGAGAGGCTGTAAAATACCCCATGTTCTGGGTTAAATACACAGATATTCGTCCATACTTGGCGCAACAATACATAATGACAAGTAACGAGAACAATATCCGCAGCTACACATTCGACGACTACTTTAAATTGCGCATGTTCGAAGGCGAGATATACAAAACCATGAACCTTCGCAACATGTCATTGATGCAACTCTATCCCGAGCAAGCCGCACAAGACAGCGCAAGAAACGAAATAGAAAAACAACTTCAAAACTTCGAAAAGAATCTATGGGTAAAAACACCTGAAGAGATTGCAAAAGAGAAAGCAGCAAAAGAGGATAAAAGCAGCACAGAACAGGTAAGCGAGAAAAAGACAAAAGAAGAAAAAGAGAATATAGCTCCTACTCGCTCAGCTCGTGGCACAGAGAGTGCAAAAACAACAACCACTAAAACAAAGAGCAGCAGTGCAAAAAGCAGTAGTGCAAAAAGTAGCAGCAAAACAAAAAGCAGTTCATCAAAATCATCTGCTCCTGTTCGCTCTGTCAAAAGCACAAAATAGAGTTGTAGGTTTTAGCTGACATTATTCAATAACCAAATAGATAAAAATAGTTACGATGACCTCGTAACTATTTTTTTGTAAGAAAAAAATAGTACCTTTGTGGCAATGCTAAAACATACATTTAAAATATTGGCAACTGCAATGTTGCTCATCTCTGCGAATGGTGTTGCACAAGAGACACCACAAAGTACCACATTACCCATAGCAACGCAAGAGACAACCAATTTAGCAGATATAGCAACACATTTAGAGTCTGACACAGCAAAAACCGTAAATCTCACTGTTGACACAGCCACACAAATAGAATCCGACTCCACAGCAACGGACAAGAAAAAAAAGAAGAAAGACAAAAATTTAAAATTCAGTTTATTGGGAGGCCCAGGATATTCACCCGACTATGGATTTACCATAGGAATATCAACACTAACCACATTTAAAACCGTAAAAAGCGATACATCTCTAATGAGAAGTGTAATACCCATACACTTTTCAATGTCATTTGGTTGCCCACTTGGATTCACCGTATTATCGAGACCATACATCTACTTCAAAGAGGACAAAATAAGGCTACAAGGATACTACGAATACAAGCACACAAACGAAAACTACTACGGAGTAGGATACTCGCTAAACCACAATATAGAACGCAATAAAAACGTAACAGGCTACAATGCCGACCTTGTAAAGATAAATCCCCTACTCCTATTCAAAATCGGAAAGAGCAGAAGCTACATAGGAGCTGTTGCCGATTTCTATTACGAGAATATAAAGAATCCTGGAAGCTACGTAGTATCAGACCCCTACTATATCAACCAAGGAGGAACAGTCGAAGGGATGAAAGACATTAACGTAGGTTTAGGATTGGCATACTCATACGACACACGCGACATAGCAGCCAATGCATACGAAGGAATGCTATTTGAAGCACGAGCCCTGTACTACAGCAAATACTTTGGAGGAGAGTACAATTTTGGTTCAATAACAGTAGACTATCGACAATACCACCAATTCTCAAAAACACGACGCAGAGCATTGGCATGGAACATATTGGCAAAGACAAAGATAGGCAATCCACCATTCTCACAACATGCCGATGTTGGAGGTCCCTTTAATTTACGAGGATATTACATAGGACACTATCGTGACAATACTACAATAACAGCCGAGGTTGAGTGGCGACAAATGTGGGATATAGATCCCGACACAAGATTAAAACGACTACTTCACCGATTAGGTTACACCGCATGGGTAGCTTGCGGATTTATGGGAGAAAACATTGTAAAATACAATGCAGTACTCCCCAATGCAGGATTAGGTTTCAGATTTGAGGTACAGAAACGAATGAACTTCAGAGTTGATGCAGGCTACAGTTTCGCCGACCACCACGTTCTCTTCTACTTCAACATGACCGAGGCATTTTAAAGCAATTACGAAGTAATTAGAATTGACTAAATGTCAATTCGTGCTTTAAAATGGGGAGCACAGTGCTCTGTGCGACGGAGGAAAAGCAATTACGAAGTAATTAGAATTGACTAAATGTCAATTCGTGCTTTAAAATGGGGCATTTTTAGGTAACGAAAGTTAGGATTAACTAAATGTCAATCCGTGCCTAAAAATGGGGAGCACAGTACTCTGTGCAACGGAGGGGAGCAGTGCTCTGTGCGACGGAGAGATACAGTGCTCTGTACAACTAAGTTGGTCTGACAAGACCTGTGGCAAACATTGTTTGCCATTCAATAGCCGTAGGTTTTCAAACCTACGGAGAAGGATGAATCAAACTTGTTCGTCTGAAAAGACAGGAGTCCTATATCTCAGTTTCACCATCCTTGCCGACAAAAAAATTTAAAAAGCGATAGATAAAACACAAAAAGAGGAGCAGTCGCCTGCTCCTCTTCCATATGGTTTAAATTGTAAATTCTTAGTCTCCAACAACTAAAAACTCTTATTTTTTGATAACTTTCATCACTTTAAGCAATCCCGCCTCTCCTTTAAGTTTAATGAAGTATATACCGCTTTGACCCACAATAGGAATGTTTATAATTTGACCATCAGTTACATTAAGGATTGAAGAAGAGATTAAACGCCCTGAATAGTCATAAATCTCTGCAGTATAATTACCCGCATCGGCAAATTTCAGATACACCTCATTCTCGAATGGATTAGGATAAGCCTGCATCTCCTCAAGAGTAACATCCTTAATGGCTGTAGATACGACAAATTCAATTTGTTTGGTATCAGAACCCCAATAATTAGACAATGTCAAGGTTGCAGAGTACGAACCTTCATCTGAATATGCTACCGATGCACTACCACTCGCGTTGTCACCAACTGATGACAAGAGTGAACCTCCTTTAAATTTCCAAGTAGGCAATGTCTCTACTTTATAATTGGTTCCCGAAATAAATGGAGCTCCTATCTCAAATTTGAGGGGTTCTTGCTTATATTGACTACCAGAGAGTGAAGTGACATCATAATATCCTGCAATCAAATTCTTATTATAGCCGGTACTTAACAATTCATTATTACTATTCGGATTGCTCTCAAAATCCCAGTAACCAATAAAGTTTTCATCTGTAATATTAGTTATTCTATTCATTGTCTCCTTAACCTCTGTTGCAGTAAGAGTCTTACTGAACAAACAAACATCATCAACCATTCCGTTTAATCCAGCACGATTATATGCACGCCCACCAATCATAATTACGTTGGATGACTTCCAAGAATAGATACCTTTTGTTTCTTTATGTTCACCTACTTGTTTTCCATTTAAATAAATTGTCAAGATTCTGTTATCTGTATATCCAAATACAAAAGCCATATGATACCAAACATTCTCTTCGAATAGAATCTCTTCTGTGAATATAGGTGAAATTGCAGAAGAACTAATACTTCTAAATACTAAAGACAATTCACTCTCATTATCATTATCATTACTTACAAATTGACTCCAAACATAACCCCAGTCAGAAGCAGGCCAACTGTCATCAGCTGTACGGATGTTCAAGAATTGAGTACCATCATTCTCATGATAAAATTTATTAACCTTAAACCAGAATGTCAATGTAAAAGAGGATTCATCATTGAAGTTCAATTGGTCGGCAGGAATTCCGAATGCTTTTTCTTCCAAGACCATACCTCTTGAAATAAAGCCGTCGCTATCTTCTCTACCTGTATATGAGAACTCCATCTCACCTCCTTCTCCTATATTGTCCTCTACAATAAACGATTCAACTTTTGGCATTGCACCCACATATATTGTAGATATTTGGATTTTACCACGATATAATTTAGTCACACCGTTTTGAGTCAAATATAGGTCGTACAATCCCTCTTCTGGTAGAGACGTAGTAAATGAAGAAGCATTAAATGTAGCCATTACCTCATTATCGTCAGAAGCCTTGATTACCCATGTAGCAGGAGCATGATTTGGATCGTCAAAAGCAATCGTAAACTCCTCGTTTGCCTTAACAACAGGTTTGTCAATAGAGAATCCCTCCAATATTGTTAACTCTGGAATATTTTGCCATTCACCCCATGCAATAGCACTCTCACTATTACCATCCATTGCAACAGAAGAAACTCCTATACGAACTTTTCCGCCCTTGGTTGCGTCATATGGAGCTTCAACTACATATGCAGCCCAAGATGTTGTTGCTGTACACAATACAGCCTCCCCTCCCTCTTGTTGTGTATAAATTTTATAATACCAAGTATCTACGTCAGAGTTATAGATAGTTTCATAGTCTGAACGAACTCCTGTATAGTTATTTGACATATCAAATACAATTTTCATATCTACACCTTTGTAGTTACGAGCCATTGTTTTTGACATTGTAACAATAGGAGCATAAGGAGTTGCAGAAGTTCCACGAGTCAAAGATATTTCGCCAATAAAAACTTTAAAATCAGACGAGGTATTCTCAAATTTCAATCCTATCATGGCAAGAGTCTCTCCGTTCAATTTAAGTCCATTATTAGAAGCAGAGACTTTAATTGTTTTCTCCAACCAAACATCATTAGCACCTTCTCCATTTACAACAATATCAGAAGATACCTCTACTGATGGATTAGATTCAGTCGCAGTGGTCAGTTTAATAGAACCAGAACCCGAAACAACTTTATAGCGTATTGTGAAAACATCGTTGTTTTGAAGAAGATATTTTGTTTTGAACAATTGCAAATAAGCCGATTCTGATGCTCCTGAAATCTGGAGACAAGAACCTCCAAACCAAGCATCATCCCAAGTAAACTCTGCAACCATATCAGTTGAAGCATCAGTTGCGTTTTTGCCCATAAAAGATTTTGTCCACCACCAACGCCATGTAGGAAGGTAATCTTGCATACCCAAGTTATACCACTCGTGGTTAAATGTAGTCTCTCCTTCCTCTTTGAAAAATAGACCATTACCCAAGTTGAAGTAAGTTACAAATGGGTCGCCTGCTAATGTTCCATCTCCGTATTGAGCCATCATTGTACTACGTGCAGTGATAAAGCTTGAGAATCCATGAAAATCAGTAGCATTAGAGGTGTGGTATATTAAACTTTGAATTTCAGGAGTATTTACCGGATTATATGACGAGCCGGTAAATGAGTTTTCTGAAATAAGTTGATATGTTTTCTGTTTTTGTAGAGGATCAGAACCTAACTCTCCTCTACTGCTATAAATCATATTCATATCGTGAGCACCCCATACTCCAATAGATATATCATAATTTTTCAAAGCCTGCCACGAAGCAGAGCTACGTCCTTGATAATCAATACCCGCATATAAATCAAAACTTGAACGGCCTTGACCTTGTGCAGTTGATTGAGATGTTGCAAGCTGAGATGAGCCCCAATTGTAGTTCAAAAAATAAGCATCAGAAACTGTTTTATTGTTATATTGAAACCACTCAACACAATTGTTATTCAAAGCACTGTAGTCCGAAAGAAAACTACCACTATTGTTCGTAAAAGAATACCATACATTATTGAATGGAACGTTATAAGAATCAGCTTTGTCATAACAATCACCCATCATTGTTTTGAAAGCAGAAGCATCCAATTTATCCCAAGAAAACTCTGAATTAAAACCAACTCCATCAATACCATAGTAACGAAGATATTTCAAAAGTTTATCAGCGCCGCCTTTTACCATTGCATTGATATTTGAACCATGACCTCCATCAGTTGGAGAGAGCATAGCTCCATAAGAAACTGTAGCTACAACTCCTGAACGAACACCATTTTTGTGACAAACATCAAGAAATGCTGCAGATGCTTGAGCAATTGGAGAAGACCAGTTTGAGTAAATATCGGTGTAGGACCACATAGAATAAACCTCACCTCCAAACCAATACGAAGGGATAGCATTCCAGTTTCCATTATCAGCATCTCCAAGAGGACACCACCATAGTAATTTACGTTCAGGATTTAGATCCTCTTTTACTTGAGTTCCGATAAAAGAGAAACGCTCACGGGGTTTTACGCGAGAAACAAAGAATTGTTCATTCTCGGCATCATCTGTTCCGTTATAAAGTGAAGTACCGGGTTGCCAATTGTCATAAGCAGAATACCAAGCAGTTGAACTGCCAAACTTAACATATTGTGCATGCTTTGGATAACTTTGAGCCATCGCAACAAAAGACAGCACAACGAACAATAGAAGTAAATTTAACCTTTTCATACGCACAACCTTTAATAGTTAATACTCATTTTATTTTTGTCATAAAGATAATCATTTTTTTTAGTTTTACCCCCCCGTATGTTAAAAATTGTTAAGTCTTTAATATTCTGTAATTTAGCAACAAAAAGACACAATAGAAGAGGAGCAGGCGACTGCTCCTCTTCCATATCTTAAATGTTGGTTTAAATTGTAAATTCTTAGTCTCCAACAACTAACAACTAAAAACTATATCACCCGCAATGGAAATATTTTTTAACCAATGCCAACATAGCCTCTTGATTACCATCCAACTCGGCACGCATTGTGCGGTCATTGTAAGAAGATAGTTTTTTGATGATACCATCAATCATTGCAGGGCTGAATACGTTGTATTCCTCAAAAATCTCACGTTGTTTAGCCAAGCACTCTGCCGATGCAGCACAGCTATCGGGAAGTTGCTCCAATGAATTCAATTTATCAGCATTCTCCTCTTTGTGGATATTTACATTAACGTATGTTCTCTCAGCAATCTCCAAACCGTTTTCAATCTCAAATCCGTAACGACACGCTACTGCAAGACCTGCAAGAAGTTGATAAAGGTCTGCCGAGCCATCGGGAGAACGCATCTCAACAGTCTGTTTTTGAGATGTATCGTAGTTGCTCAATGCCTCTAATGGGTTAGCAAGTTGACACATATCGGTTTTTGCTGCCCAGCCAAGAGGAACACGTACCAATACAGAACGGTTTCTATCTCCCCAACATATGTTTGTAGGAGCCTCTTGGTGAGGAACCAAACGGAAATATGATGTTGGATTTGTGTTTCCAAATGCAGTGATTGACGGAGCCAGCACCATCATACCTGCAATTGCTTTACGAGCTGTAGCCGAAAGCACTCCGTTATCGAGCATTTGGTTTTGGCCATCCTTAACTATACGCATATGAACGTGCAATCCCGAACCAGCTTTACCTGTTGTTATTTTGGGGGCAAAGGTTATATCATATCCCATTTGATATGCAAGGTTACGAATAATCCATTTAGCAACCATTAGTTGGTCTGCGGCATCTTGTGCACGAACGGGTAGGAACTCAATCTCGTTTTGCTCATACACCATACCATCAATGCAGAAGTTTCCAACCTCAGAGTGTCCGTATTTGATTTGTCCACCTGCTTGAGCAATGTAAGCCATACAACGTGTACGGAACTCATTAAATTTAGCATATGGAGCCGATTCGTGATAACCTTTTTGGTCGGTAGCAGGGAAAGCCTCTTCATCGGGAGCAATAACATAATACTCCAACTCTCCCATTGCTTGAAACTCCATTCCTGTAACCTTGTTGAATGCTCTGCAAGCCTTCTCAAGAGTGTTTTCAGGAGAACTCTCAAGAGGTTCGCCATCTTTGTTGAAGTACGAACACAACATTGAAAGAGTAGGCAACTCGGCAAATGGATCCAAAAATGCAGTTCTGAAACGCGGAACCACATACAAATCGCTACTTCCTGCCTCAATAAATGGGAAAAGGCTCGAACCATCAACCCTCTCACCACAGGTAAGAATAGCATCAAGATAAGCCAGGTTATTGATTACAAAATTCAAAGTTTTCAAACGTCCGTCTCCTGCAGGATACATAAAGTTCACCATCTGTATACCGTTCTCATCGATGTAACGGATAATGTCCTCTTTAGTAAACTCTTTTGCAGGTTTACCCAAATATGACACAAGCACATTGGGGTTCATGGCAAGTTCTCTATCCATAAGTATAAAATTAATTTCTATTTAAAAATGATTATATAACCCCTCAAAATTAATAAAAAGTTTTATTTTTCATCAAACTACACTTGATTTTTTGTAGCAAGAGATTACCTTTGCTACAAAATATTTCAAAGAGAACTATTATGATAGTAGACAAACTTACACAACTCATTGGCAACACACCGATGCTACACGCCCAAGCATTTGAAAAAAACGTCAATGCAGAGGCAAACATATACGTTAAATTGGAATACTTAAACCCCGCAGGAAGCGTAAAAGATCGCGCGGCTCTGTATATGATTGAAGATGCCGAAGAAAGAGGAATACTAAAGCCCGGAGCAACAATAATAGAGCCCACAAGCGGAAACACAGGGGTAGGCTTGGCACTTGTTGCAATAGTAAAAGGATATAAACTTATACTAACCATGCCCGAAAGCATGAGCATTGAACGCAGAAAACTACTTGCTGCGCGAGGAGCAAAAATAGAACTGACTCCCGCATCGGAAGGGATGAAAGGAGCAGTAGAGAAAGCCGAAGAGCTATGCTCTCAAATTGACGGGGCAGTAATTCTACAACAATTCGACAACAAAGCAAATGCCAAAGCCCACTACCAAACCACAGCAAATGAAATATGGAACGACCTTGGAGGCAAAGTAGACATATTCGTGGCAGGAGTTGGTACAGGAGGCACTATAAGAGGAAATGGCAAAAGATTAAAGGAACTTAACCCCGACGTTAAAATAGTAGCCGTTGAGCCTGCAGAAAGCGCTCTATTGAGCGGTAAATGCGCAGGAGCACATAAAATTCAAGGAATAGGGGCAAATTTCATACCCTCGCTATACGACTGCTCTGTTGTTGACGAGGTAATACCCGTATGTTGCGAGGATGCCTACCAAGCCTCTCGTCTTATATCAGCTACCGAAGGGGTATTGGTAGGAATATCTTCAGGAGCAGCACTCCATGCTGCCACACTCCTTGCCTCACGTCCTGAGAACAAAAATAAAAACATTGTTGTACTTCTCCCCGACACAGGAGAACGATACCTATCAACAGAGCTGTTTTGCAATTTATAGTTGTAAATTGAATTAGGGATTAGGAATGAGGAATTAGGAATGAGTTAATAAATATTTACTCGTTGAAAATATTAAACTAATAAAACCAATAATAAAACCAATTACCCAATTATTGGCACAAAAAAAGTGGAGCATTTTTCTGCTCCACTTTCTTATTCTTATAAGTTGGTTTAAATTGTGTTTTTGTCGCTAACAACTAAAAACTAACAACTAACCACTCTTATTTTTTAACTACTTTCATTACGTTAAGCAATCCAGCCTCACCTTTAACTTTGATGAAGTAGATACCGCTTTGTCCCTCAACAGGGATGTTAACGATTTCTCCCTCAACAGCGTTAAGAGCTGCAGAATTGATTAGACGTCCTGTGTAGTCGTAAAGTTCAACTGTGTAATCACCAGCCTCAACAAACTTAACGTAAACCTCATTCTCGAATGGGTTAGGATAAGCTTGCATCTCCTCTACAGTTACATCCTCAATTCCTGTAGGATAAACATTCAATCCTGAAATAGTTTTTGAGTCAGAACCCCAGCTGTTAGCAAGAGTCAAAGTAGCCTCAAATGTTCCTTCAGAAGCGTAAGAAGCAGTTGCAGAACCAGCAGACTCGTTACCATCAGCTGCAGAAACTGTAGCACCCTTCATAGCCCATTTTGGAGATGTTACAACCTCGAAGTTTGTTCCTGAAATGAAAGGAGCACCTGCAGTGTAAGTAATCTCTTTTGGCATGTATTGGTTGTTACCCTCGCTGATTGTAGTAATTTCATACAAACCTGCAATCAATTTTTGACCACTATATAAAACAGGGCTGATTACATTGTTGTTTGCATCAGCTTCGCTCTCGAAGTCCCAGTATCCGATTAGACCATCCACGCTTGATGGGTTATCGTTGTGTTTCATTGTCTCAGCAACCTCATTTGCAGTAAGAGCTTTTTTGTACAAACGAACCTCATCAAGAGTACCGTCGATACCTGCACGTGAGAATGCACGACCACCAATCATGATAACGTTAGAAGATTTCCAAGAGTACAATGATGTTCCTGTAGCAACAGTTCCCTCTCCAACCAATTTACCATTGATGTAAAGAGCCAATGTTCTGTTTGATGTATAACCCATAACCAACACTACGTGGTACCAAGTTTCAGGTTTGAATTGGAAGTCTTGTGAAACAGGAACAACAACTCCGGCATTTGATGTCAAACGATATGACAATGACATACTACCTTCTAAGCTCTCACCACCTGCAGGGTTGATTGTACTCCAGATATAACCCCAGTCAGAAGCTGGCCAATTGTCATCAGCTGTACGGATGTTCAAGAATTGAGTACCGCTTGACTCGTGGTTGAAACGGTTGAAGTAAATCCAGAAAGACATTGAGAATGGAGTTTGATCATTGAAGTTCAATTGATTAGCTGGAATACCGAATGCTTTCTCACCCATAGCGAAACCACGTGATACGTGTCCGTCTGAGTTAGGACGACCTGTATAAGTCAAAGTCATCTTCTCACCAACCTCAAGATAACCTTTTCCTTTTTCTGTTGACATTGTAAGAGTTTTAATCTCTGGCATTGCACCTACCTCTGCAGGAGAGATTTGGATTTTACCACGATATACCTCTGTTGTTCCGTTCATAGTCAAGTAAAGGTCATAGATTCCCTCTTCTGACAATGAAGTTGTGAATGAAGCTGCGTTGAAAGTTCCTTTAACTGCGTCGTTAGCAGAAGCTTTGATTACCCATGTTGCAGCTGCGTGGTTTGGATCGTCAAATGCTACAGTAAACTCTTCGTTTGCTTTGATGATAGGTTTGTCAATTGAGAATCCCTCAACAACAACACCTGCAGGAACTGTTTGATATGTACCCCAAGCTATTGCGCTCTCGCTCTTAGTATCCATTGATACTGCAGCTACACCAATACGGATTTTGCCACCTTTAGCCTCATCATATGGAGCACCAACTACGTATGCAGCCCAAGAAGTTGTTGCAGTACACAATACAGGTTCGCAACCCTCTTGTTGAGTATAGATTTTGTACATAGAAGTTTTAACATCTGAGTTATAGATGCTTTGATATGCCTCACGAGTTCCTTTGAAGTTTGATGTCATATCATATATGATTTTCATATCAACTCCTTTGTAGTTACGTGCCATTGTTTTTGACATTGTAACAGAAGGTGCACCGGGAGTAGCAGATGTTCCACTTGTCAATGAAACCTCACCAAACAACACTTTGAAATCAGATGTTGTATTCTCGAATTTCAATCCCATCAATGCGATAGTTTTTCCGCCGATGTTTATACCTCCACGAGTTGCAACTTTAATTTTTTTCTCTACCCAAGTAAACTCATCAGCTTTTGCAGATGCGATAATAACTGAGCTAATCTCTGTTGTTGGAGCATCCTCTGTTGATAGTGCCAAAGATATTTTTCCTGTTCCTGACAATACTTTGTAACGGATAGTAATTACGTCGTTGTTTTTAACTTGGTATTTAGTTTTGAACAATTGCAAGTAAGATTTTGTAGTTGCTCCTGAAATTTGCAATGAAGAACCTCCAAACCAAGCATCGTCCCAAGAGAACTCAGCAACCATATCAGTTGAAGCAGATGAAGCAGTTTTGCCCATGAAAGTTTTTGTCCACCACCAACGCCATGTAGGCATATAGTCTTGAATACCCAAGTTGTACCATTCTTTATCAAATGTAGTCTCTCCATCCTCCTTGAAGAACATACCGTTACCCAAGTTGAAGTATGTCACGAATGGGTCACCAGCCAATGTTCCGTCTCCGTATTGAGCCATCATTGTACTACGAGCTGTAATGAAGCTTGAGAATCCGTGGAATTTAGTTGCTGAAGTTGAGTGACGCAACATATTTGAAACTGCGGGAGTGTTTACAGGGTTGTAAGATGAACCTGTAACAGAGTTCTCGCAAATCAATTGGTAAGTTTTTTGCATTTGTTTTGCAGTTGCACCCAACTCACCACGTCCCTCATAGAACATGTTCATGTTGTGAGCACCCCACAAACCGAATGAAATTTTGTAGCTTTGAAGAGCTGGCCAATCAGCAACGCTACGTCCTTGGTAGTCCATACCTGCGTAAACATCGTATCCTGAACGACCTTTGTTCTCTGCTACTGATTGAGATGTTGACAATGCGCTTGAACCCCAGTTGTAGTTCAAGAAATACACGTCAGAAACTTTTTTACCATTGTAGTGGAACCAGTTAACACAGTTGTTATCCAAAACACTCTTGTCTCCGATGCTACCGTTGTTATCAGTAAATGAATACCATGCATTGTTGAAAGGAACACCGTAAGCCTCACCGTTTGCATAGCAATCTCCCATAAGATTTCTGAAAGAGTTCATATTCAAACCACCCCAAGAGAACTCAGAGTTGAAACCGATACCATCAACACCATAGTAACGAAGGTATTTCAAAAGTTTCTCATAACCTCCGTTATAAAGAGCAGAGATGTTTGAACCGTGTCCACCGTCACTTGCAGAAGGAGATGCTCCGTAAGGAACTGCAGCTACAACTCCTGAACGAACACCATTTTTGTGGCAAGCGTCAAGATAAGCAGCAGGAGCTTGAATCAAAGGAGCAGTCCAGTTACCCCAAGTATCCATGTAAGACCACATAGAGTAAACCTCACCACCGAACCAGTATGATGGAAGACCGTTCCAGTTTCCATTGTCTCCCTCGCCAAGAGGACACCACCATAACATTTTACGCTCTGGATCCAAATTCTCGTTTACTTGTGTTTGTGTGAAAACAAAACGTTTACGAGGTTTTACACGAGAAATAAAGAATTGCTCGTTCTCAGCAGCCTCAGAATCGCTATTGTATAGCGCTGTTCCCGGTTGCCAATTGTTGTAAGCAGCATACCATGCTTGTGCGCTTCCCATAGACACATATTGCTCGTGAGATGCACGGCTTTGTGCTGAAGCGATAGCACATACTGCTACAAATAATGCAAGTAAATTTAATCTTTTCATTCTGTACAGCTTTTAAATTATTAATAATAGGTTAATTTATATTCTCTTTATCTGTATGCATTCCTCTTGTATATCAATACATTACAGTTGCAGTATCACAAAAGGTCACACTAATGCAAATTAATCAGCACACAAAAGTACTGATTTTATTTCAAATATCCAATTTTCAGTTAGTTTTTAGTTGTTAGTTAAATTAGGAATTAGGGATGAGGAATGAGGAATTATTGCTGTCCGATAAAAATCAAAAAGAGAAATAAAGACGTATTTGAGTCAGAGTAATATTAAAAAATTAATCGCACCATTATAAAACAGAGTGAAAGCCCTGAAGTTTGCAGAAATAGGGCGAGGACTGTTTGAGCTTTAGCGAGTTCCACAGCCCCTGCAAACGAGGGAATAGCTGTAACGGCAAATGAAAATTGACTGAGGGATGTTCGAAGAACTCCCGAACAAAAATTTGAATGACTGTTTTATATCAG
>JAFYRT010000061.1 GCA_017546805.1 Muribaculaceae bacterium
AAAATTATAAGTTTCTGACTAATGTGTCTATCATATTGATTTCTAATAATAGTACAAGCCCTACTTAATAAGAACATTCGTAATGTATTAATTGACAATCAAATATATTTATTGTATATTTTTTTACCGGACACCAATAATATAATATATAAACTTATAAAAAAACGGAGAGCAATTTTCATTGTTCTCCGTTTTGATTATATAATAAAGTTGATATTAAATCACTCCTTTTGATGAGGGGATTGAACCGTTTAGGACATCGCGGGCAATTGCCATTTTTATTGCGCGTGCAAAGGCTTTGAAGATTCCTTCTATTTTGTGATGTTCGTTTACTCCTTCTGCTTTTATGTTTAGGTTCATTGCTGCAGAATCGGATAGTGATTTGAAGAAATGCATAAACATTTCGGTTGGCATATCTCCTACATACTCGCGTTTAAAGTCTACATCCCATACAAGCCATGCACGGCCACCAAAATCGAGAGCTACGCTACATAATGAGTCATCCATTGGCAAATAGAAGCCATAGCGGTTAATTCCACGTTTGTCGCCAAGTGCTTTACGTAGGGCCTCTCCTATTGCTATTCCTGTATCTTCGATTGTGTGATGTTCATCTACATTTAAATCGCCTTTGGTTACGATTGTTACGTCCATTCCTGAGTGTCGTCCAAGTTGATCGAGCATGTGGTCGAAAAACGATAGTCCTGTTGATACACTGCTCTTCCCTGTTCCATCGAGGTTTATTTTTACGTAGATATCTGTTTCTGAAGTTTTACGCACTACCTCTACTACTCTCTCCCCGGCTATTAGGTATGACGATATTTCGTCCCATGATGTTGCCACGAGTGCGCATGTATCTTCAAGTTTTTTCTCTTTCAACATTGCTTCTCCCACCTCTTTTGTCGCTGCCAATAGTATTGCTTTTGAGCCAAGATTTTTAGCTAGCATTACATCTGTTATGCGGTCACCTATTACATACGACTCGGCAAGGTTATATTCGCCTGTCATATATTTTCCTAACATTCCTGTTCCGGGTTTACGGGTTGGTTTGTTTTCGTGTGGGAACGATGGGTCGATTAATATATCGTCAAATTCTACTCCTTCATTTTTGAATGCTGCAAGCATTTTATTGTGTGGGGGTAGGAATGTTTCTGTTGGGAATGAGTCTGTTCCTAATCCGTCTTGATTTGAGACTATTACAAATTCATAATCCAATCGTTCGCGTATGAGCGCCACGTTACGAAATACTCGAGGCATAAACTCTAGTTTTTCGAGCGAATCTAATTGATAATCAACAGGTGGCTCTACAACAAGCGTTCCGTCACGATCAATAAATAGTGCTTTCTTCATAGTTGTTATTCTATTTTGAATAGTTTTTTAGTGCTGCTATTACTTGTTTGTTTTCTTCTGCGGTTCCTACGGTTATTCTTATACAGTTATCACAAAGTGTAATGCCATTGCGGTTGCGCGCTACTATTCCTTTTTCAATTAGATATTTGTAGATTGCATCGGAATCGGTTGTTTTTACAAGTATAAAGTTTGCATCGGTTGGATACACCTCTTTTATGCACTCTACTTTTGCAAGTTGTTTCTCTAACTTCTCACGATTTTTCAATATCGCTTTTACCTTTTTCTCTACTTGAGAGAAGTTATCGAGCAATTTTATTGCATAGCGTTGTGTTAATACATTTACGTTATAGGGGTATTTTACCTTGTTGAATATTTTAATTATCTCTTCTGATGCAAATGCCATTCCTAATCGTACTCCTGCACTACCCCATGCTTTTGAGAATGTTTGAAGCACCACCATATTTGGATACTCTTTTAGTACTTTTAGGTATGATGGTTGTGATGAGAAATCGATATACGCTTCATCTACTGCCACTATTCCTGAAAAGTTCTTCAACACTTTCTCAATCTCTGCAGCATCGAGTGCATTTCCTGTTGGGTTATTTGGTGAACACAACCATATGATTTTACTGTTATCGTCTGTTGCCGCAAGTAACTCTTCTGCCGAAAATTGATAATTCTCTTTTAACGATACTGTGCGGTACTCCACGTTGTTTATGTCGGCACAAACTGCATACATTCCGTATGTTGGCTCTAATGCTACTACATTGTCTTTTTGTGGTTCACAAAATATGCGATATAGCAAATCGATAGGTTCGTCGCTACCTACTCCTAAAAAGATATTTTCAACGGGTACACCCTTTAACGCTGATATTTTCTCTTTTACTTGCAATTGCAATGGGTCAGGATAGCGGTTGTAGGGTGTATCGTATGGATTTTCGTTGGCATCGATAAATATTGATGCCTCACCTTTAAACTCGTTACGTGCCGATGAATAGGGTTTTAAGCTATATATGTTTTTGCGTACAATCTCTTTTAGGTCTTTCATATAACTAATCTTTTAGTCGTATAGAAACTGCGTTTTTATGTGCATCAAGACTTTCGTTTTGTGCCATTATCTCTATTGTTGCTCCAAGTTTATGCAATCCTTCGCGTGTTATCTCTTGATAGGTTATTTTACGAATGAAACTATCCAAGTTTACTCCGTTATAGCCTTTTGCATATCCGCTGGTTGGCAATGTATGGTTTGTTCCCGATGCGTAATCTCCTGCACTCTCAGGGGTAAATGGACCCAAGAATATTGAACCTGCATTTTTTATCTTATCCCCTACCTCCATGTAATCTTTACTTGAGATTATTAGGTGTTCGGGCGCATATTCGTTTGTAAAATCAATTGCATCTTCCATGTTATCAAATACAAACACAGAACTGTTTTGCAACGATTTCTCAACTAACTCTTTACGTGGCAACAACTCTTTTTGCTCCTCTATTGCCAATATTACTTTTTCTGCAAGGGTTTTATCGGTTGTTACCAATATTGACTGACTATCGGCTCCATGCTCAGCTTGCGACAAGAAGTCGGATGCTACATATTGTGGGTTTGCTGTTTCATCGGCAAGTATTTCAACCTCTGATGGGCCTGCTGGCATATCAATTCCTACTCCCGAAAGACTTACCAACTGTTTTGCTGCTGTTACATATTGGTTTCCGGGTCCAAAAATTTTATATACATTAGGTACGGTCTCTGTTCCGTATGCCATTGCGCCAATTGCTTGAACTCCTCCTAATTTGTAGAAGTTTGTTACTCCTGCCACCTTTGCTGCATACAAGGTTGCGGGATGTACTTTCCCCTCTTTGTTGCAAGGAGAACACATTACAATGTTTTCGCATCCTGCTATTTTTGCTGGCAATGCCAACATTAACACGGTTGAGAATAGTGGTGCCGTACCTCCTGGTACATACAATCCTACCCTGTCAATGGCTACACTTTTTTGCCAACAAGTTACTCCTGGTGTTGTTTCAACCTTTACTCCCTCAAATTTTTGAGCCGAGTGAAAGAGAGTTATATTCTCTTTTGCCTTTAAAATAGCATCTTTCAATTCAGCAGAGACACTTTTTTCAGCCTCGTCGAACTCCTGCTCGGTTACAGCAAGACTTTCAAGTTCTACTCCTTGAAATTTGGCTACATACTTGCGTACTGCAGCATCTCCTTGAGTCTTTATTTCTGATAGTATCTCCCCTACCATTCCATGTAGGCTGACAGTATCCAACTCGGGACGCTTTGTCAGCTCTTTCCATTGTGAACGTTCGGGGTTATTTATTATATTCATCTTATAATACCATTTTTTCAATATCAAGAACAAGTATTCCTTCTGCTCCTGCTACTTTTAATTTGTTGATTATCTCCCAGAATATCTTCTCGGGCAACACTGTGCTTACCGAACTCCAATCAGAGTTTGCGAGTGGTGTTACTGTTGGACTCTTTATTCCTGGCAATACTGATAACACCTCCTCCAATGAAGCATTGGGTACATTCATCAAAACATATTTTTTATCTTCTGCTGTTTGTACTGCCTCAATACGGAACAATAGTTCTTCAAGTATCTCTTTCTTTTCAGGTGCAAGGTTTTTGTTTGCAATAAGTACTGCGTCAGACTCTATTACAATCTCAACCTCTTTCAAACGATTGCTTACCAATGTGCTTCCAGAACTTACAATATCAAAAATTGCATCTGACAATCCAATTCCGGGTGCAATTTCAACTGAACCTGTAATTACATGGATATCTGCGGTAATGCCTTTCTCATCCAAGAATTTTTTCAATATTACAGGATATGATGTGGCAATTTTTTTACCATTGAACCACTCTAGTCCTTGATAATCGATATCTTTAGGTATTGCTAAAGACAAACGACATTTGCTAAATCCAAGATTTTTTACAATCTCTGCATCTTTTGATTTTTCCAAGAACTCATTTAATCCTACAATTCCTATATCTGCAATTCCTGATGCCACTGATTCAGGTATATCATCATCACGTAAAAATAGGGCTTCCATTGGGAAATTGCGAGATGGCACTAATAGTGTTCTCTTTGATGATGAGAATTTTACTCCCGACTCACGTAATAAATCCATTGTTTCGTCGAAAAGACGTCCTTTTGATTGTACTGCAATTCTTAACATAGTTGTATCTTATTTTTTAATTATTTTTCTGCTTATAATCAAAATAGGCCTACCTAATGGCAAGCCTATCAGTTTATTAGTAATAAATACACACAAATCTGCCGCTTACCTCTTTATGAGTTAAGATGATGGAGATGAATATGTTTGTGTGTAAATTTCATTTTTCTTAATAATTTGACGCAAAGATAAGTAAATTATTTTAATTTTTAAGATAATAATCAATATTAAATCGACTTT
This sequence comes from Muribaculaceae bacterium, assembly GCA_017546805.1. GTDB lineage: Bacteria > Bacteroidota > Bacteroidia > Bacteroidales > G3-4614 > Caccoplasma_A. The sequence goes on from JAFYRT010000061.1 coordinate 4,768, forward strand.
TCGATTATCGTTTTTAAGATATGACATAATGTCAGTTTTTTACTGACATCGCATAGCAAAAATAAGACTACTCCTTATCTTTTATCTCTTCAAAATCGACATACTCACCTTCATTTGGCCCAAAAACTTTTGTCCTTTTTTCGTATGAGGTATATGTTCTATTATTGTTATTACTTCCGCTTTCTCTTGTATTGTTTTTTCTTCTAAAGCTAAATACTGAAAATATTGATCTTATTATATTTCCAACAGCCATAAGAACAACAAATATTATAAGTAAAGCAAATATTCCTACAAAAAACAATATGTGCATTTCTATTCAATTTTAATTTTACGAATTTATTCGATAACTGTTTCTATACAAATTATTATCAAAAAATATGCCTAACATAATAGTTACTTGGCAGACTATTTTTTCGATAACGCATTTTGTACGAAAGACAATATAATATAGAATAGAATTGTTGGAGCTAATCCCGCAAATCCCAAGAATACAACAAATAATATTGTTCCTAAGATTAGTATATATCTCAAATAGTTCTCTTTTAGCTTCAAATTAGCAAATTTCAACGAGAACATTGGTATTTCTGAGACCATCAAATAAGAAAACAACAGCACCATTGCCACCCAAAAGTATATACATTCCGCCCATGAATATTTCTCTACCAACGAATAGAATCCTATCCAGAAAAGAGCATTGGCAGGAACAGGCAAGCCTATAAATGATGTTGTTTGACGTGTATCTATATTAAATTTCGCCAATCGCAACCCTGCAAAAACAGGTATTAAAAATGCGATATATGGTAAATGCGAATACCACAATTGTGCTTGATCAGGAGTTATTATATAGTTTGCCAACTGCATTGATATTACACCCGGTGCAAATCCAAAGCTTATTAAATCGGCCAAAGAGTCCAACTCTTTACCCATTGGCGAATAAGCTTTTAAAAGACGTGCTGCAAATCCATCCATAAAGTCGAATACCGCAGCAGCACACATCAACATAGCTGCCAAATATACGTATTGAGCTTCGTTATAACCTTTGAATGCGAACATACAAGCAAAACATCCGCATAATAAGTTTAAACAGGTTATACTATTAGGTATATGTTTTTTTACTGAAATCATATAAATCTTAAAACAGTAATTATTCCTCGAAAGGCAACTGTGCTATTTTAGTGATACCTCCAACGGTTTTATCTCCAATCTTAACCAAGATTTCTGTATTCAAAGGAAGATAAAGATCTACCCTTGATCCAAATTTAATAAATCCCATGTGTTCATCTATTGAACACTCATCTCCTACCTCTGCGTATGTTACTATACGACGAGCGCAAGCTCCTGCAATTTGACGAGCTAAAACTTGCTCTCCGTTTGGCATCTCAATCACAATTGTTGAGCGTTCGTTCTCTGTACTTGATTTGGGAAGATATGCAGACATAAAACGTCCGTCTTGGTGACTTACATGCAACACTTTACCAGCTACGGGGAACCAGTTTGCATGAACGTTAAACAAGTTCATAAATATTGATACTTGTATTCTTTTATCTTTGAAATATGCATTTTCCATTACCTCTTCAACAGCCACTACTACGCCATCCGCTGAAGCGATAATATCTTTTTCCTCATTAAAGTACCCTGGATATACTCTTCGTGGTGAGCGAAAGAAATTGACCGCCACAAGATATAATAGAATTGACAAAGACAAGAAAACCGTAAATATCCATTGCGTTTGTATAACAAAATATGATGCTACGTTGAGCAATGCCAATATTAAAAACAAGACTATTAATATTCCTCTTCCTTCGCGATGAATTTTATGGATTTTTACTTTCATTTTGTTTTGATGATTTTGTTAATACAAATAATGAATTAGGCTTTACAAAAGTACAAATACCTATAGCACTAAAATAATCTCTAATTAAAAACAAAGGTAATATATCTTTTTTAAAATTCAAAATCTAATTATTACAATATTCAACATATTTATGATAAAAATTTCTAATACTGAAATAGTAGAGAGTTATCGAAATAATATAGTTTTATTTGTTATTTTTTTATAAATTTGTAACTTCTTTTAAATATCAATTTTACCGAGACACAAAAATGCGTATAAAGAACAGTAAAAGAAATAGCAGAAACAAAAAGAATAGTTCTGAAACAACTATTGTAAATGAGAAAGATACACTTCTTAGCTATCTTTTTAAAACCTATTCTGACAGAAGCAAAACAACTGTAAAAAGCTGGTTGTCGCATAGACAAATTGCTATAAACGACAAACCGGAAACTGCATTTGATGCTCCCCTTATGCCGGGAGATAGAGTTTTAATAAACTTCGAGAAAGGGTTTAAAGTTTTCAAGAACGCTAGAATAAATATTGTTTTTGAAGACGATTACATAATTGTTGCCAACAAAGGATACGGCTTACTTTCGGTATCTTCGGACAGAGTAAAAGAGAGAACAGCTTTTCATATCTTAAGCGATTATTTAAAAGAAGATGACCCCTCTGCTAAACTTTTCGTAATACACCGATTAGACCGCGACACATCAGGCTTGATTATGTTCGCCAAATCAGAAGAGGTTCAATTCAAGCTACAACGTTCATGGAATGAGATGGTCTTGGATCGTCGTTATGTAGCTGTAGTAAGTGGACACATTGATCCTTCTGAAGGAGAGATATCTTCATATTTAGCAGAAAATAGCGTACATCACGTATACTCAACATCCGATAAGGAGAAAGGACAATTTGCATTAACAAAATACAAAACCTTGCAAAAAAACAGCCGTCTATCATTGGTCGAGCTACAACTTGCTACCGGCAGAAAAAACCAAATTCGTGTCCATATGTCAGAAAGCGGACACCCAATTGCAGGAGACAAACGATATGGTTCAAAAGAGAACCCCTTAGGGCGTCTATCATTACACGCATTCCGTTTGAGATTTGTTCACCCAATCACTCGTCAGGATATGCTGTTTGAGACTCCCCTGCCCCCTCAATTCGTAAAAGTTACAAGATAAGGGGCTGTTTGACTAAAAATAGTGTTTCAAAAGGAGAATTCCTTTAAAACTATTTGTCTAATTTACTTTTTAAAGCAAAATAATATTACTATTTTTGCATCCGTTAAAAACCGAGGTTAATAAAACCGTTTAAATAAACGAATATTTAACACAAACTATGAATATATCTTATAATTGGCTCAAAGAGTTTATTGAGCTTCCGTTAAACCCTCAACAAACCGCAGACGCTTTAACATCTATTGGTCTTGAGACAGGTGGAGTTGAAGAGGTTCAATCAATTAAAGGAGGTCTTAAAGGAATTGTCACAGGTAAAGTACTTACTTGCGTTGAACATCCAAATTCTGACCACCTCCATATAACAACAGTTGATCTTGGAACAGGAGAACCAGTACAAATTGTATGTGGTGCACCCAATGTCGATGCAGGTCAATATGTTATTGTAGCTACAGTTGGAACTGTTTTATATGACGGAGATGAGAGTTTTACAATCAAAAGGTCAAAAATCAGAGGCGTTGAGTCATTCGGAATGATTTGCGCCGAAGATGAAATTGGTATAGGAAAAGGTCACGATGGTATTATCGTTCTCAAAGACACTCCTACTCCAGGAACTCCTGCCGCAGAATACTTCGGCATTAAAAGCGACTATATTATTGAGGTAGACATAACCCCAAATAGAATTGACGCAGCTTCACACTATGGCGTTGCTCGCGACCTTGCCGCATATTTGAAACGTAACGGATACAACTCATCTTTAACAAAACCTTCTGTTGAAGAATTTGCAATTGACACTCCAAACGGAGATGCTATTAAGGTTATTGTTGAAAACACTGAAGCAGCTCCTCGCTATGCGGGCTTAACTATTAAAGGCGTAACCGTTAAAGATAGTCCCGATTGGCTAAAACAACGTCTAAACACTATTGGCATTCGTCCTATAAACAACATTGTAGATATTACAAACTACATTCTTCACGAAACCGGACAACCATTGCATTGTTTCGACGTAAATGAGATTGAAGGAAACACTGTAATTGTTAAAACACTACCCGAAGGAACTCCATTTATAACTCTTGACGGCGTTGAGCGCAAATTATCAGACAAAGACTTGATGATTTGCAACCAAAACGAAGGCATGTGTCTTGCTGGTGTTTTCGGAGGTTTAAAATCGGGCGTTACCGAAACCACTACAGATATTTTCTTGGAGTCGGCATATTTCAACCCAACATGGATTAGAAAATCTGCACGCCGCCATGGATTAAATACCGATGCTTCATTCCGCTTTGAGCGCGGTGTTGATCCCAATACAACAGTTTACGTTCTTAAACGCGCAGCAATGTTGGTTAAAGAACTTGCAGGTGGAGAAATTACAGGCGACATCATAGATATATATCCTGAAATGATCGCTCCCTACCCTGTTACTTTAACTTACAACAGAGTAAACTCTTTGATTGGTAAAGAGATTTCAGAAGATATCGTAAAAGAGATTCTTTCATCACTTGAAATTGAAATCGTAAGCGAAGAGAATGGCGTTTTGGAATTGAAAGTTCCTACATATCGTGTCGATGTTCGTCGTGATTGCGATGTTATTGAGGATATTTTAAGAATATACGGATACAACAACGTTGAGATTACAGAGAGCGTTCACTCTAACCTTTCAAACAAATCGGTAGCCGATGAGCAACACAGTAGATATAACACTATTGCAAACGAACTTACAGGATGCGGATTCAACGAGATACTAAACAACTCGCTTACCAAAACAAGCTACTACAAAGATTTGACATCATTCCCTGAGAGCAACTGCGTTAAGGTTATGAACCCATTAAGTTCAGATCTTGGAGTTATGCGCCAAACCCTATTGTTTGGAGGTTTGGAAAGTGTTGCATACAACATAAACCGAAGAAATGCAGATTTAAAATTCTACGAATTCGGTAATTGCTATTCATTCAATGCTGAAGCAGATACCGAAAAAGGCGTTCTTGCACCATACTCCGAGGAGTATCGCATGGGTATGTGGCTTACAGGAAACGAGGTCGCAAATAGTTGGGCTCAAAAAGATATTCAAACTTCATTCTTTATGCTTAAAGGATATGTTGAGAATGTTTTGACACGCCTTGGCATGAAAGGCAAATACACTACCGAGCAAACAAGCGACGATATCTATTCTGCGGTATTAGTATACAAAACTCGAGGAGGCAAAGAGATTGGTAAAGCTGGTATCATCAGCAAAAACATACTTCGCAAATTCGATATTGAGACTGAGGTTTATTTTGCAGAGTTCAACTTTGCCATGCTATGCAAAGAGTCAGTTAAGACAAAAACAACTTATAGCGAACTTTCAAAATTCCCTCCTGTAAAACGCGACCTTGCATTGCTTGTTGATGCATCGGTTAAATTCAGCGAAATCGAGAAAATTGCTCGTGAAAGCGAACGTAAACTATTAAAAGAGGTTTCATTGTTTGACGTTTACGAAGGCAAAAACCTTGAATCAGGCAAAAAATCATATGCGGTATCATTTATTTTGCAAGATACAGAAAAGACTCTTGCCGATAAACAAATCGATGCTGTAATGAACAAAATCATAACCAACCTTGAGAATAAAGTTGGGGCTAAACTAAGATAATAATTAAAAAAATAAACAATAACTATGGGAAGAGCGTTTGAATATAGAAAAGCACGTAAAATGAAACGTTGGGGTAATATGTCAAGAACATTTACCAAAATCGGAAAAGAGATTACTATGGCTGTTAAAGCCGGAGGTCCCGATCCAGATGCAAACTCACGTCTACGTGCATTGATGCAAAATGCAAAGGCAGCCAACATGCCTAAAGACAATGTTGAACGTGCAATTAAAAAAGCGATATCTAAAGACGAGGGCAACTACAAAGAGGTTGTATACGAAGGATACGCACCTTTTGGAGTAGCAATCGTTGTTGAAACTGCAACTGACAACACTACGCGTACAGTTGCGAACGTTCGTAGCTACTTCAACAAAGCCGGAGGTTCTCTTGGAACATCAGGTTCTCTTTCATTCCTATTTGAGCACAAAAGTGTTTTCAAAATCAAAGAGAAAGAGGGCGTTGAAATGGACGAACTTGAACTTGAGTTAATTGACTTTGGTGTTGACGAAATGGACAGCGACGAAGGTTCAATCATGATATACGGACCTTTTGAAGAGTTCAACAACATTCAAAAATATTTGGAGGACAATGGTTTCGAAATTGAGAGCGCAGAGTTTGAGCGTATCCCCAACGATACAAAAGAGGTTACAGCCGAACAACGCGAAGCAATCGAAAAACTTATTGAGCGTTTCGAAGATGACGATGATGTTCAAAACGTATTCCACAATATGAAAGAGGATTAATAGGTTATAACAACTTATACTAAAACAAAAAAAAAGAGAGTGCGTCAAAATTAATTTTGTCTCATTCTCTTTTTTATTACACATAAAACATGAAACAGATAATTGCATTTATAAAGAGCTGGACTCTCCCTATTGCTATGCTTACGGGAGCAGGATTTTATTATCTGTTCTCATCGGTTGATGCCATTACATTTACAAAACCATATATAAAAGAGATTACAAGATGGCTAATGCCATCACTTATATTCATACAATTACTGCTATCTTTCAGCAAAATCGACCCCAAAGATCTAATACCTAAAAAATGGCATGTATGGCTCTGCTTCTTCCAGACAGCATCTTGCCTTACTATAGCCTTTATATTAATGTTTGCAAATCTAAACGAGGAGGTCAAAATAATATTAGAAGGAGCAATGGTATGTTTTATATGTCCAACAGCAACAGCCGCAGCTGTAATAACAGGCAAACTCGGAGGCAGCACAGGAGCATTATTAACATATACTATGTTATCGAATGTAGTAGCCGCAATTGTAGTACCTCTACTATTTCCATTAATCAATTATATTGAAGGAGTAACATTCATAACAGAGTTTTCAAATATTCTCTCCAGGGTATTCCCTCTGCTTATAATCCCATTTATATTCGCTCTTATATTCAGATACTATGCAAAACCCATACACGCTTTGTTGGTAAAATTCAGCGGTATGGCATACTATATATGGGCCATAGCACTATCTATTGTAACTGCACAAACAATATATCACATATCTATGAGTAACGCATCGGCATACAGCAAATTAGGAGTGGCATGCGCAGGACTTGCAACTTGTATAATACAATTTGCTTTAGGTAAATATATAGGCGGAAAATACGATAATAGAATAAGCGCAGGGCAAGCTTTAGGACAAAAGAATACAATATTGGCAATATGGCTGTCCTCAACATATCTAATCCCATTATCATCGCTTGCAGCCGGGAGTTATGTTCTATGGCAAAATATCTTTAATAGTTGGCAACTATACCGAAAAAGCAAAAGAGATAATCAACTCCAGCCATAAGCCACATAAAAAAAACTGCCAATTAGTTAATAATCAGCAGTTTTATTCCTTTAAATAATTTTAAAAAGTGGAGCTGGAGGGGATTGAACCCTCGTCCATACAGGGAAACAATAGGCTTTCTACATGCTTATCTTTGCTTTAATTGTAGGGTATAGACAAGACCAAAGCTACCAATCATATACCTTAGCCTTTAAAATTTCATTCAAGGTGCAAGGCTCACCTAAAACTATTTCCGATATAATAGCACCGCTTGAGGGGATAGCTTCGGAACAACAGCATCCGAGCGATGTCTTGTTTCGCTACCTTGTAGCGAAATTAAGCCAATCTACTGTACTTCGATTAGGCAGCAAGAGCGTAATTATTCTCGCCAGTTATAAGTTCATAGGCTGATATTAAAGAGCAAACCTAAGGACGCTCTGCATGCTTACATATCACTTCTACCCGCTGTCAAATCCAGTCAGCCCCGTATTGTGTGATTCCGTATTATTAGCACCTCTGTACTAATTCGTGTGCAAAGATATAACAAATGGATGATATTTTAAGTTTTTATCCCCTATTTTTATATTAAGGGGTAGAGATAATTAAATACTTTCCATATAAAAAGAGATTACAAGACACACCTTATAATCTCTTTCTCATTTATTCTATTAATATTTATATCTTATAGAATCAATCCACCAATAATCTCTTGAACAGAGTGACATCCTTGACGCACTAAATACTCCTCTATACCCTCTGCAACTTTTACTGATATTTGTGGATCTATAAAGTTTGCTGTACCAATTTGCACTGCAGATGCTCCTGCTAAAAGAAATTCAACAGCATCTGTCGCATTCATAATACCTCCTAAGCCAATTAGAGGCACTTTAACAGACTTTGAAACCTGCCATACCATTCGCAACGCAACAGGCTTTACGCATGCCCCAGAGAGACCTCCTGTAACCGTAGAAAGCAAAGGACGACGGCGTTCTGCGTCAATAGCCATTCCCAACATTGTATTTATCAACGATAGAGAATCTGCTCCTTCAGCCTCTGCCGCTCTGGCAATCTCTGTTATATCTGTTACATTAGGCGACAATTTTACTATAAGAGTTTTATTATATGCCTGACGAACTGCTTTTACAACATTCTCAACACTTCGAGGAGATGTTCCAAAAGCCATTCCTCCCTCTTTTACATTAGGGCATGATATATTCAACTCTATTGCAGGAATATTATCCAATGCGTTTATCTTCTCTGCAACAGCAACATAATCCTCAATTGTCGAACCCGAGACATTCACAACAACCGCTGTATCCAAATCTTTTATTTGAGGATATATTTTTTCCACGAAGTGGTCTACACCTTTATTTTGTAGTCCTACTGCATTTAACATTCCAGATGGAGTCTCTGCCATGCGAGGATATGGATTGCCTTGACGTGGAGCCAATGTTGTACCTTTTACGATTATTCCGCCCAATTTAGACAAATCGATGAAATCAGAATACTCTGTTCCGTAGCCAAAGGTTCCCGATGCTGTCATAACGGGATTCTTTAGCTTTAAATTTCCTATGTTTACATTTAATTTTACCATTGCAGTTTCTTTATATTAAATACAGGACCCTCTTTACATACACACACATTTCCTTTTGTTGTATTTTCAACACAACACAAACATGCTCCTATTCCACAAGCCATTTTATTCTCAAGCGACACCTCACACTCGATGGCTACTTTTGACGCATACTGTGCCACAGCTTTCATCATAGGACCGGGACCACAGCAGTAAATGAAATCGAAAGATTCTTTTTGCAATACAGAATGTTGTGTCACAAACCCTTTTTCTCCCTCAGAAGCATCTTCTGTTGTTACATATGTGGTAGATATCGAATTAAATTGGTCTAACAGCAATAAATCTGTCTTTGTTCTTGCTCCCAACAAAAATATTGGAGTGTGTCCGGCTTTCTTAAGTTCATCTCCAAGCATCAAAAGGGGGGCAACTCCTACACCACCACCAACAAGCAACACCTTTTTATTGGGCTCTAATGGCATTGTAAAGCCATTACCTAAAGGATATATTATATTAATTATATCTCCGACTGCAGCTTTTGATAACTTATTTGTTCCCGCTCCAACCATTTGGATAAGCAACCACAACTCATTGTTATCTTTATCAACATAGTTTATAGATATTGGACGACGCAAAAATGCTTTTGGTTCCCCCTCTACCAACATCTCTACAAACTGACCTGGTTTGCACTCCGGCAATATTGAACCATCTGCCGGTGTTAATTTCAATAATACGCATCGGTTATTCACCGAAAGATTTGCCGTTACCGACATATCTATTACAGCCTTCTTCATTGCAATTAATTTATATATCTCTTTATTGTTATGTTATCAGATACAAAGTTATGAAATTTTAAATATTCTACAACGAAGCATAACAAAAAAAAGAGCAAGATTATGTGTTCTTGCTCTAAATATAACTTTTCGCGAATTATCAATAGGGTGAAAGTCTATCTTTCAAAAACCTCAAACGTACTATCACTGTAAAATACCATTATTTTTTCTATTTTCTTTTCTGGTACAGTCAAATTTGCTATTTGAGCCACATCCACAAACATGTTTTTATTTGCATTATCATGCTGTTTAATAACACTTTGAACCTCAATTTCATGGGTATTTAACTCAAAATCCTTAGCATATTTGCCTTCTATCGTGCTATCCTCCTCAGAATTTTCGAAAGAATCGAAGAGATTTGATGATGAATAGCTTTTTGATGACAAGCCAGAGTTTCCTTCTCCAAACATCAGCCAATTTATTGATATATAAGGATATGCTTTGTGTATTTTTGTAATTATATCCTTACTGACATCATTTCTACCATTTAAACAATGAGAAAGAGTAGAACGTTTAATTCCCACTAAATCAGCAAATTCACCATCACTTAAATTTTCTGAAGCAATTATCTCTTTTATTCTGTTGTTCATACCTCAAATAAGAGTAGATTATTTACGATTGTATTTATGTTACAAATGTAATATTATATTTACAAATATGCAAATCATCTTTGTAAATTACACATATATACATTTATAAAATTATATACAATAATATACAAAACTATATAAAAGCCACACATACTATATAAATATTATTTATATAATAACTTTAAGTAAAATGGTGTTTCATGTTGGTTTTTAGATGTTTAGAAGTTATTTATATCATACACTATACGATTAGATAAATATATTAACATTCATATTGTAGTATAGATTAAACATATTCTCATAATTTATTGGTTTTATGTATATTATACACAATGACCACCTTAAATATAACGATAAATAAACCATATTTACAATAATGAATCAATGGGACAAATCATAATGTATTATTATTTTCTTTTATATACTAATTAATTATTGAGACTGCGATTACATCTGTAAATAGTGCTATTTATTCACAATTATATAATCACATTTATACATCCTGACATTTTTGACAAAAGTGGATTTTTTTTAATTTGAAAATTGACAAAGTCTAAACTTTCTATAGGAGAATTTAAAAAAGGGGAAACTACTTCTGAGACCTAACAAAAGAAGTTAATTTCGGTAGAGGTAAATTTACGATGAAACCAAGCTACTCCCTACCCTTAGAAGCACTTAACAGGTATCTGTGTTTACGATTTTTTCTTTATTTTCTATTTCATCCCACACTTATAACATACCATAAAAACAATTAGCACCCTAATATTCAATATATTAGGGTGCTATATTTGTTATTTTAAGTCTATTTCCTTGCGATATTTCCGTTTAATTCGTGATATTATCCAATATAGATTCGTATTTTAAGTCAAATTAATGCATAATTTTATATGTGAGCTCTCGTAGCAACGATGCATCAGTTGTAGAGGTAGAGACCCCCACTCCTTTTGACTTTGCATCATAATCTCTTAACAACGCGATAATATCGACACACTTAAATACATTGTAATTCAACTTGGCAACCTTATAGTCTTTCAACTGATACGCTGTTTTAAGATTTAACTCCTTCACCAAACCCATATCGGTTTTATCGGGAGCATAATATACCAGTAATAGATTCGAGAAAAAATTAAACAATATACTAATAGTAGGTATTATGGAATTATTCTTTGGATTGCTTTCAAAATATTTTATTATACTATTAACTTTATACAGATCCCTGTTTATTACAGCCGAGAGAAACTCAAAGTTATTGTAATCTTTACTTATGCCTATATGTTCCTCTACCAATTGAGCCGTAACCTCTTTTCCCACTCCAATCACTATACGTAGTTTTTCAAGTTCTCCAGCTATTCTATTCAAGTCATTACCGATATAATCGGCAATCATCGAAACAGCTTTTGCTTCTATTGTGAGCGAATAGTTATGCAGGTAGTCTGTTATAAACTTCGGTATTTGATTTTCATACAATTTTTTAAACTCATATACTGCACCAATCTTCTCTATTGCAGAAATAAGTTTCTTATTCTTTATAACCCCACCCTTATAATTAATCACAAATACAGTACTTGGCTGATACTGCTCTACATACAATATCAAATCGTCAATATCACCAAACATTTGCCCCTCTTTTAATACAACTAATTGTCGGGCAGCCATCATTGGATAGCGCTTTGCTGTATTAATCAACGAAGATATTTCAGCATCCAATCCATATATTATTGTCTGATTAAAGTCCCTCTCCGACTCATCAAGAGCATTCTCAACAATTGCATCTGTTATTGAATCGATATAATACGACTCATCACCCATAAGTAGATATACGGGTTTTAACTCTCCTTTTTTTATATCTGATATAATCTGCAAATATTTATCGTTAGCTTGTGCCATTTTTAAGTAGGGTGATGATTTATTATTTATTGTTTTTATGTAAATTTGATGTAAAATTAATCAATATATTTGTGTATCGCAAGTAATAGATGTATAATGGAGCTTAATTTACCCCAATACGATTTCTTATTAAAAAAAGAGAAGGATAAAACATTTATTTTCGACTCATTACGAAACAAATTTGTAACACTCACCCCAGAAGAAGAGGTAAGACAAAGATTCGTTGCCACCCTAATTAGCCAAAAAGGTTATCCTGCCGGGAGAATGGGAAATGAAATTTCCTTAAAGCTAAACAATACGAAACGTCGATGCGACACTGTTGTTTACGATAAATTTGGAAATCCTTGTGTAATCATAGAATATAAAGCGCCAAACATTGAGATTACACAAGATGTATTTGACCAAATTACTCGATATAATTGTGTATTCAAGGTCAACTACATTGTAGTCACAAACGGCATCAGATGCTTCTGCTGTAAGATTGACTACTCTAATAAGAGCTATTCTTTTATTAAAGATATCCCCCTATATAACGAAATAGAAAACTGCATATAGATAAATAGCCCCAAAGAGATTAATCTCCATGGGGCTATTTCATTTGATAAATTTTATTTATTCAACACCTGCCAATTCAGGGTCAATCATAATTCTTCCACAATACTCACACACGATAACTTTTTTGCGAAGTTTGATATCCATTTGTCTTTGAGGTGGGATTTTATTAAAGCATCCACCACAAGCATCGCGTTGAATATAAACGATTCCAAGACCATTACGAGCATTTTTACGGATTCTCTTGAATGAAGCTAAAAGTCTTGGCTCTATATCTTGCTCAAGAGTTTTAACTTGCTCTCTCAATTTTTCCTCTTCTTGACGAGTTTCTGCGATTATCTCATCTAACTCACCTCGTTTTTCTTGAAAATCAGCTTTACGATCAGCCAATAGTTGTTGCAACTCTTCAATCTCCTCTTTACGATCGTTTATCATTTTGGTCAAATCGCGAACTTTTTTATCTCTCGCTTCAATCTCCAAACCTTGATATTCAATCTCCTTTGTTAGGTGATCAAACTCTTTGTTGTTACGCACGTTGTTTTGTTGCTCAGTGTACTTTTCAATAAGAGCCTGTGCCTCTTGAATTCCCACTTTGTGTGCAGCCACTGATGTATTAAATTCTTTAATATCATTTTTATAGTTCTCCAAACGAGTTTCGAGACCAATGATACTATCTTCCAAATCTTTTACCTCTAATGGTAACTCACCTCTAAGAGTTTTGATTCTATCAATCTCAGAAAGTAAGGTTTGCAATTCGTAAAGTGCTTTCAAACGCTCCTCTACTGTGTACTCTTTTTCTTTAGCCATATAGTTGTTATAAATAATTTATCGGGTTTGGTTCAACACTTGTGTATTGAACTGCAAAATTAGGAAATTTTTTTGTAATAATATCACAAAATATATCTTTTGTATACTGTTCAGTCTCATAATGTCCTGCTTCTACTAAAAGAATCCTTTTTTCTGCCATAAAAAAGTTGTGATAACCAACTTCCCCTGTCAAAAACAGATCGGCATTTGCTCTAATAGCATCATTAATCAAAAAGGCTCCTGAGCCACCACACAACGCCACTCTTTTAATTTTCTTTCCCGTAAGCGGAGAATATTTTACTGTTCCTACACTAAATATATTCTTCACCATTTTAAGGAATTCCATCTCATCCATCGGATTACACAACTCTCCTATCACTCCACTTCCGGCATAGGCATTAGCATTCTCCAATTGTACAATATCGTATGCAGGCTCTTCATAAGGATGAATTTTAAGCATTGCTCCCAAAACTTTATTTTTGTTATAATCAGGCAAAATCACCTCAATCCTAACCTCATCCTCCCTATGCATAGCTCCAACCTCTCCACAATATGGTTCAGCCCCATCACATGGTCTGAATGTTCCATATCCAGCCATATTATAACTACACATGTCGTAATTACCTATCTTTCCTGCACCTGCATTCAACATAGCTTCGCGAACTTCATCTGCTGCTGCTATAGGAGTAAATACTACAAGCTTTAAAAGTTTGCCCTTTTGTGGCGACAATATTCTAATATCCTCCAAATTCAGCTTCTCGGCAATCTTAAAATTTACACCTCCCTGTGCATTATCAAGATTTGTATGAGCAGCATATATTGAAATATCATTCTTTATTGCCTTAATTACCACTCGCTCGATATAATTCTTCCCTGTTATGTTTTTTAACCCTTTAAACAATAACGGATGATGCGATATTATCAGATTAAATCCCTTCTGAACAGCTTCATCAATAACATCTTCTGTTACATCTATACATAGTAACGCCCCTGTTGCCTCGTTGTTTTTATCTCCAACTTGCAACCCTGCATTATCATACTCCTCTTGTAGCGAGATAGGTGCAACTTCTTCAATTAAAGATATTATTTCAGAAATTTTCATTTTGTGGACTATGCTTGTAAATCTAACTTAATCTGCAACTCCTTCAATTGAGAGTCATCAATTATTGATGGCGCGCCACTCATTGTATCTCTTCCTGAATTATTTTTAGGGAATGCAATACAGTCTCTGATTGAATCAAGTCCTGCAAGAAGTGATACAAATCGGTCAAGACCAAATGCCAATCCACCATGAGGAGGAGCTCCGTATTTAAAGGCATCCATCAAGAATCCAAATTGATAATGAGCTTGCTCTTGAGTAAAGCCTAATATTTCAAACATTTTATCTTGTAGCGCACTATCGTGAATACGAATTGAGCCACCACCCAACTCTACTCCATTAAACACCATATCATATGCATTTGCTCGAACTGCTCCTGGATTTGAATCTAACAATTCAATATCCTCTGGTTTTGGCGATGTAAATGGGTGGTGCATTGCATAGTAACGTTGAGTCTCATCATCCCACTCCAATAGAGGGAAATCTACAATCCATAGAGGTGCAAACACATTCTTATCGCGCAAACCTAAACGGTTACCCATCTCTAAACGAAGTTCACACAAAGCTTTGCGTGTTTTTGAAACCTCTCCTGCCAATATCAATATCAAGTCGCCAGGTTGAGCATTAAAACGCTCTGCCCATAGTTTCAAATCGTCTTGGTTATAGAATTTATCTACAGAAGATTTAAATGTTCCGTTTTCTTCACATTTTACATAAACCAAACCTTTTGCTCCAACTTGAGGGCGTTTTACAAAATCGGTAAGTTCATCTATTTGTTTGCGAGTATAAGATGCACAACCTTTTGCGCAAATACCTCCAACGTAAGGTACAGAATCAAATACAACAAAATCTTTTCCTTCTGTCAAATCTTTCAATTCAACAAATTTCATTTCAAAACGAATATCTGGTTTATCACTTCCGTAATACTTCATAGCATCGTGCCATGTCATTCTTGGGAAGTTTCCTTCAAATTCAATTCCTTTAATTGCTTTGAACACATGTTTTGTCATATTCTCAAATATTCCCAAAACATCCTCCTGCTCAACAAAAGACATCTCGCAGTCGATTTGAGTAAACTCCGGTTGACGGTCTGCTCTCAAGTCCTCATCTCGGAAACATTTTGCAATTTGGAAATATCTGTCAAATCCCGAAACCATCAACAATTGTTTGAATGTTTGAGGGGACTGTGGCAATGCATAGAACTCTCCTGGATTCATTCTTGATGGCACCACAAAGTCTCTCGCACCCTCAGGAGTTGATTTTATAAGAATTGGTGTCTCTATTTCCAAGAATCCCTCAGAATCCAAGAAACGACGAACCTCAAATGCTAATTTGTGGCGCAACTCCAAATTTTTACGAACACAATCGCGACGTAAATCCAAGAATCTGTATTGCATACGAAGATCATCACCTCCATCACTATCATCTTCTATTGTAAAAGGAGGTGTATCAGAAGTACTCAATACATTTAATTCCGAAACTATTATCTCAATATCTCCTGTTGGGATATTTGGATTTTTGCTATAACGCTCCTTTACAACACCTTTTATTTGTATTACATACTCTCTTCCAAGATGATTTGCAGTTTCACACAAAGCGGCATCTACTTCTTGGTTAAATACCAATTGGGTTATTCCATAACGGTCACGAAGGTCGATAAATGTCATACCACCCATTTTTCTGACACGTTGTACCCAGCCTGCCAAAACCACCTCTTTATCTACATCTGCCAATCGCAATTGGCCACAAGTCATAGATCTAAACATCGTTTATATTGAATTCTATTAATATTAAAATAAAGGCAAAGCCTATTTATATCAATTTACAAAGTTAAGAAATTTTAGGGGGATTTTCAAAAAAAGATAAGAAAAGATAACATCATAAAAACAAAAAAATGGCATGAGTGATACTCATGCCATTTGGTCGGGGTGACAGGATTCGAACCTGCGACCACCTGGTCCCAAACCAGGTGCGCTACCGGACTGCGCTACGCCCCGTCCTTGTTTTGCGTTGCAAAGATATATATTTTTTTTTATTCCACAAAACTATTTTACAAAAAAAGAGATTGTTTTATCAATCTCTTTTCTATTGTTGTTATATTGTGTTATATATTACGACTTTAACAACTTTATTTTTTTAGTTACTTTCTGTACCATTTACAGTAATAAGCACGGGCATATATAATAAATCCTCAGAACCAAGAGCAAATATCTCCATTTCAATTGTATTGTTTTGGATAGAACCTCTCAAATATTGCAACTCTGCAGATACTGAAGCAAAAGGCAAATTAACTTTTTCTGTATAGTTAATATTGTATACTCCATCTACAAGAGTATAAGGGATATTCGCCAATTCTACATCAAATGGCTCTGCTACTGCTGGTACACCCAATGAACTTAAATCTATACCTACAATTTTTAAATTCAATGTTGATGGTTTTATTTTAACGTCAACATTTGATTCTACTTGACCTAAAGGTTCTTTTACTGTTGGATCTTCTGGATCAACTAACACTATGTTTACTGATGAAGCGTAAACTTTATCAATTTCTTGAGCAACAACACTGCCTCCACCATTGGTATTAGTATTGTCATCATTATCATTACCACCACAAGATGTTGTTAAACCAGCTAATGCAACTGTTGCAAGCATAGTTAATGAAAATAAAATTTTTTTCATGATTCTTTTTGTTTTTGTTATTATTTAAGTTTATTAATTTTCTTATTTTTTAAAGCGCAACAAAGATAACTATTTATTTTTAAAACAACAATTTTAGTGACACTTTTAAACAAAAATAAAAGGTTATAAAGTATTGTTTTCATTAACCTTATAACCTTTTTCTCTTCGTATTATATTTTCTATTTTTCTTCTCCTGCCTCTTGCAATATTGCCAAAGCCATATCAAGAATTTGAGTATCATCTAATACCACAATACCTCCATCAGGACCCGGCTCTATATGTAAACCGCAATTTTCGCCTGTTTTATAATCGCTCCCACCAAAATAGTTACGAACTGTTTGAACATCTATGTTTAGCTCATCGGCTATTCTGTGTGATGAACCTTCAGGCAAACTGTTTTTAATTTTTCGCAACTCATTAAATGTTATCATCTTTGTCATGGCTACAAAATTTTTAGTTAGTAATTTATTGTTTGTTATTTAATAATGTATTATTCTGTTAAATCAATATCAGATTTTGCAATAAAATTAATAATTATATTATTAAAAACAAAAAAAAACAGGATTATTAATCCCGTTTTTATAATATTTAGAATATCTATTTGATTTTAAAGTTTATAAGTGGAGCAAATATGAGTATAAATATATAAATTACATATAAAATTGCTGTTACTACATTTATATTTTTGTCTTTTTCATATGGAATTGGAGCAAGCGAAAATATTTTACCGTGTAATACTTGGTATATTTTATAACACACATACCCCGATAATGCTCCGGCAATTGCTCCACATATAATATCTCCCGGATAGTGAACGCCTAAATACATTCGTGAATAACACGATAATAAAGCCCATATTATAACAGATACAGAATAGAATCTGTTGCGGAATAATAATATTGAAAATATAGCTATACCAAATGCATTAGCAGCATGACTTGATATAAATCCATATAATCCGCCCAAATATCCGTTTACCGTAGTTACATATTGCGAAAACTCAGGATCATGTGTTGGTCTGAAACGTTCAAACAAAGGTTTGCATATCCCCGACGATATTTGGTCGCACAACAATACGGTTACAGCAACCATAAATATTGCAAGCATTGCCTCTTTCCACCCTTGTTTAAAAAACACATACACAAAAGATAGAACTAAAGGTATCCATATTATTTTCCCTGTTATAATCCACATTACCTGATCAAAATACAAAGTGTGATGTGAATTAAATATTAGAAATATGGATTTATCTAATTCTATAAGAGAGTCTATCATATTAGGTTCGTTTATTTGTAAAGGTATAATATTTACAATTTTTATATCACCTCCATTT
Source organism: Muribaculaceae bacterium (assembly GCA_017546805.1). Classification (GTDB taxonomy): domain Bacteria; phylum Bacteroidota; class Bacteroidia; order Bacteroidales; family G3-4614; genus Caccoplasma_A. Next base: position 23,531 of record JAFYRT010000061.1, read on the forward strand.
CTGAAGATTTTATCCACCCGCTATTACCATCCTCAACTTTTATCTCCGACCACTCTCCTACTTTATCGGTAATTTTAACCTTTGTTCCTTCATGAAGAATAAACAATTCTGTTCCGCTTTCCGATGGAGAACTCTTTATTGTAATACTTGGTGACATTATTATGGCAGTATTCCTTTCTAATATTTTTTGTTTTTGCTTATAAGATGCGACATTGGCATATACTGAAAGCAATAATAATATTGCTCCACCAAAAAATCCGATCTTCTTTAGGGTTACTTGCTTTCCGAATATGTATACAAACATTCCTATCAAAAACAATATAAATGACACTATGGCTATTGACGCCCAAGTATTAGATGATGCTATGTTTCTTATTGATTCAAACCATATTGACAAAAAAGAGCGATCAACAACATCTATTTTATCCACTACATTTGCTTTTGCCATCTCTAAATTAAACTTTATATCTTCATCTCCAGGAGATAAAAGCAATGCTCGTTCGTAATTCAAAACAGCTTTTGGATAATTCTTTAATTTATAATATGAGTTACCCAAATTATAATATAGTTCTGCCGAAACTCCTACACTATCAGACAACGTCTCATATATTTTTACAGATGCAGAATAATTCTCTTTTGAATATGCATCTGCAGCCTCTTGTAGCGTTTGAGCCATAGAGATTGTAGCAGTAAATAAAATTGCTATAAGTATATGTAATCTTTTCATAATTATATTATCTGTTTTTTACAATATTTTCCATCTCTCCTATCACTGAAACCAAATCTTTATAGAGATTATCCATTGTCTCATTACTTTGAGATGGTGTATATTGAGCAAATTCACACAAATCTATTATGTTTATAATTTTTGAAACCAACTCATCTGTTGCTCCATAACTCTTCAATTCTTGCGACACATTGTCTCTTGATAACTCCGATATAGGTATTGTAAGTTTATCACTTATATATCCCAAAATAGCCTTAAGCACTTCTGCATAAAACTTCTCTTTATTGTATGTTTTAAGATATGTTGCTGCAACTTTTAATCGTTTTGATGCAACCTTATTGGCTTTTCTGTTTTTCAATAGGTCAACATTTGAATTCAACTGTGCCTGTTTTCTGTTTATTATTATATACCCTATGAATATTAGAGTTGGAATTATATAATACAACCAATATACAAGCGAACCAAATATTGTTTCATCATCTTTTGCCAAACTAAATTCTCCTCCTTTTATATAGCGTATATCAGTTGCCAAAACTTTTAAATCTGTTTTATTGGTAAAGTCTGCAACTGTTCCACTTTGTCCTGCTCCTTTTGCTACTTTTAGTTCATAGCTATCTGTTTGTATTGTTTTATAGTTTTGAGTAGCTATATCAAAATATGAAAATTCCACTGGAGGAATCTTGAAATCGCCCGCACTGCGAGGTATTACCGTATATTCAATTATTCTTGAACCCGTTACTCCTGAAGTGGTTGTTTTAACATCAACTTCGGTTTTAGGGTCATATACTTCAAAATCTCCTGGGAATTTCAATTCAGGATCTTTTATATACTTTAAATTACCATTACCACTTATAACAAGTTTATATGTCAAAGCCTCATTTGCTTTAGGGGTAGTGTTACTTATCGATGATTTGATTTTAAAACTACCTACCGCATTTGTAAACGATGCAGGTTTATTTGCTGGCAGAGGTTTTACTTTTACTGTTTGTGCTGAAGTTGAAATCGATTTCTCAACATCGGCATATCCCTGTATCACACCAAAGAAGCTTTGCATAGGACGCACCACCTGTACAGAAACTTCAAAATCTCCTTTTGAAATCTCAATATTGCCTGATCTTTGAGGATACAGTAATGCTCGTTTTATGGTTACTACCTGATAATTTACTCCTTGATAATGTTCTAATTCTATTTGTGGATTTTCAATAGGTATATCCTGCAAAACAAAACCTTCGAATGAAGGGAAAGTGGCATTATCCAAACTCCTAATATTTGCAGCTTTAGTATATATTTTAAATGTTACCAATATTGGCTCTTGCTCATATACACTTGTTTTTGACAGTATCATACGAGCAAAAGTTTTGTCATCGCCACTATTTTGATTTACGGCTTGAGAATTTGTACTTTTTGAATTTGATGATGTTCCATCATCAGGCAATACCTTTATGGTAAGAGAGTTTGATGTATACTGTTTTCCCTCAGAGTTTATTGTTGCAGCAGGAATTGTATACGAGCCCTCTTTTGAGGCTATTACTGTATATGTATAACTCTCTTCCTTTGTAGAGCTTGTCTTTCCGTTTACAATAGAAAATTGTGAACTTTGAGAACGCGCAGGACCATACAAAATAGTAATTCCATCCATAGGTGGAACATTAAGTCCCTCCCCATCACCATTTGTCAAGGTATAGACAACCCTAAATCTCTGTCCTGCAATAACTTGCCCTGGGGCTTCTACTGCAAATTTTGTTTGTGAATATATTGTTATTGTTGAAAATATCAGAATTACAACTAATGATATATATTTTTTCATCTTAATTATAATTATATTCTATTTTACCACTCTTTATCTGTACGTCTTTTTTTACGTTGTTCCATCATTGCCTTACGAACCTTCTCTTGAGTATTTCGTTCGTCCTGTTGCATTGCATCAAGAATCTGTTGAGCATTTTCTTGCGACATATTTGTCTGCTGTTGTTGTTTCTGCTCTTTGTTTTGTTGGTCTTTTTGTTGTTGCTCTTGTTGCTGTTGCTTTTGGTCTTTATTTTGCTGTTCTTTTTGTTGCTCTTGCTTATTATCTTGTTGTTGCTCTTGTTGTTGCTGTTGCAACATTAATTGAGCCATTCTAAGGTTATATCTTGCATCTTCGTCTTTAGGATTGATACGTAAACAATTTTTATACGCATCAATACTTTTAGCCAAATTCTTCTCCATAAAGTATGAGTTCCCTAAATTGTGCCATATCTCCGAAAGTTTTTTTTCATCGCTTTCTGACACAACAGCCTTTTCATACTCTTTTATTGCATCACTATATTTTCCTTGTTTATACAATGAATTTCCCAAATTATATGTAGCTGTTTGAGATGATGAATTAGCATCCAATGCCTTACGGTAATTTATCTCTGACCCTACATAATTATTTGAGTTGTATTCTTTATTTCCTCGTCTGACTTCAGTACGTTCTGCTTTATTCTCTGTTTTTTGAGAATCCTCTGCATATGATACAGACGAAATTGAGAATAAAAACATTATGGTTAATATATATGATTTCATATTAGTCGGTAAAAAAGTTTATTCGTTTTGTAAATTTACTCTTTCCTGTGAGTATAAACGACTCTAATAACATAATTATAAATGCTAATATTGCCAAGATTCCATATTGTTCATCATACTCTGAATATATTTTTGTTTCAACATCAGAGCCTTTCATTTTACGAATCTCAGAAACTATTGTCTTAAAAGCATTATTAGAATTATTTGCCGTAACATAGATTCCGTTTCCTGCTTTAGCTATCTCTTTTCCTAACTCCTCATTCAATCGGGTTGTTACTACATTTCCCTCTTTATCTTTTATGAAATTGTTTTTTGAATTTCCAATGGGGATGGGGGCTCCATTTGTAGAACCTACACCAATTACATGCACTTTTATGTTTTGCTCTGCTATTGCTTTTGCCGATGATACTGCATCATCTTCATGATTCTCTGCATCTGTTATCAATATTATGGCTTTTTCAGTGGCAGCATCAGGAGTAAAAGAGTTTGATGCCATATCTATGGCTCTACCAATAGATGTTCCTTGCGATGGAACAATTCCTGTATTGATAGTAGATAGAACCATCTTTGTAGAGATAAAATCAGATGTTATAGGTATTTGAGTGTAAGCATCTCCTGCAAACACAATCAATCCTATCTTATCATTATCCAATTCATCTACAAGCTTTGAGAGAATCATTTTAGCATTATCCAATCGTGTTGGAGAGACATCTTTTGCATTCATTGAATTTGAGACATCTAAAACTATCTCTAATTCAACTCCCTCGCTTTTTACAGTCTCTACCTTTGCACCCATTTGTGGACGTGCCAATACAAATATTAATATGATAAGAACCAATTGTTGTAGAAAAAACTTAAAACGAGGACGATATTTTGATACCTCCGGCATAAGAGGTTCTATAACACTACTTATACCAAATTTTGCAAGATTTCTCTTTCGTTTGTATTCTCCGTATATGAATATGGCCCATACTGCAAATACAATAATGAGCATATAGAAATATTGAGGATTAGCAAATCTGAACATATATGTTTTTTATTATGGTATATTTCTTAAAATAGTATTTCTAAGTAGAACATCAATACAGAATAACACAAATGCCAATAATACCCAAGGTATAAATACCTCTTCTTTCTTATTGAATTGGGTTACAGATAGTTTTGTTTTTTCTAACTTATCAATCTCATCAAATATCTCTTTTAAAGCCCCCTTGTCGGTTGCTCTAAAATATTCTCCTCCTGTTTTTTGCGCTATATTACGAAGTGTAGTTTCGTCAATTTCAACAGGATATGGTTTATATGTCACACCATATGGTGTTTGCACAGGATACATAGCCTCTCCCTGAGTTCCTACTCCAATTGTATAAACTCTTATACCAAAGGTTGAAGCTATTTCAGCAGCAGTAACAGGAGCTATATCTCCTGCATTATTTGTTCCATCAGTCAACAAAATAATTGTTTTTGATTTGGCAGGACCATCTTTTATTCTGTTTATTGCGGTAGCCAAACCATCACCAATTGCTGTTCTGTCCTCCAACATTCCACACTCCACTGTCTTTAACAAATTCAATAGCACTGCATGGTCAACAGTCATTGGGCACATTGTAAAACTCTCTCCTGCAAATATTACAAGACCTATGTTATCATAAGAGCGACCTGACACAAATTGTGCAGCTACATCTTTTGCTGCCTCAACTCTATTGGGTGAGAAATCTCGAGCCAACATTGATGTAGATATATCCAATGCCATTACAATATCAATACCCTCTGTCGATTTATTTGACCAACTATTGTTTAATTGAGGGCGAGCTATTGCAACTATCAAAGCAACCAATGCCAATACTCTTAATGCAAAGCAAACATGGCGCAAGTAGTATTTATAGCTTTTAGGAAGTTTATCAAAAGGCATTGTTGTTGACACTTCAATTGATGCATCACTTTTATGCTGTTTTAATATATACCACACTATTAACGGTACTATCAGCGACAACAACCATAAATATGCCGGATTTGCAAATATCATAATTCTACTCTTTTACGTCCTCCTCCTTTTCTTCTTCAAGTTGAGGAATTGTTAATTCTACAAATTTTATTGCATTTCGCATTGATGCCTCATTATCCTCAGGCAATGGTCGCATCTTTGCAAATTTTACAAAATCGGCAACCTCCAATATTGTTTTCATATTATTCTCAACCAATTTTGTCTCTTTATTTGCACGAAGAGAGGCTAAAATCTCTGTTGTAGTCATCTCCATTGCATTTATTGAGAATCGTGAATCGATGTATTCTCTTAAGATATCAATCAATTGAGTATAATATTGTTTCTCTTGTCCAGATTGCCACAATTTCTCCTCCTTTAATTTATATAGCTCTTCAAGAGCTTTTTCATGAGGAATTATCATGGTCTCTGCCTCTGCTTCTTGTGTTTCCTTGTTTCTGAAGTATTTACGATATAGATATACTCCTACTCCAGCAAACAATAGTATCAACAATATTACCCAAACATACGATGGGATATAGTCGAATATTACAAATCGTGGAGACCATACATCTTTTATATCTTTCAAATCGAGGTTCTCCTGATCAACTTGAACAGGAACTACTTTCAACGACAATGACTCGGTTGAAAATGTATCGCTATTCAATACTGATTTTATTGGAGGGATTGAATAAAAACCAGAATCAAAAGATGTTATTATTATCTCTCTGTCAATCTGTATTCTATTGTTTTTTATATCAGTGGTATCACCATCAGTAACCTTTATTATTTCTATCTCTTCTGTTAATTTACCTTGAGGTATCAATAATTCAACTTGAGCGTCCTTATCCTGAACAACTTCTAATTTTATTGATATCTGTTCTCCTTGCCATATAGCAGAAGAATCCATTTTCGCATACATTACAACATTATTTGCATCGACTGTTTGCGAAACTAAATTCAATAAAAATATAAAAAGCAGTATTATAGATGATGATAATTTTCTGAATCCCATATCTGTAACTTTATCTTCTTTCAAATAGTGTTATTAAAGAACGTACATAATCTTCGTCAGTAGCAATAGAAGTTATATCTACTCCACTTTTAATGGCAGAATCCTTCATTTTTTGCTGGCTCTTAAGCCACCATTGAGCATATTTTTCACGAACCTGACGAGAAGCTGTATCAATCCACATCTCCCCTCCTCGCTCAGAATCTTTTATTTTAACAAGCCCTATATTTGGCAACTCTTTTTCACGTTTGTCATATATCTGTAAAGCCACAAGATCATGTCTCTTATTTGCTATTATCAGAGCTTTCTGATAATCTTTAGTGTCTATAAAGTCGCTCATCATAAATATTGTACAGCGTTTCTTTATAACATTTGTTACATACTCCAAGGCTAAAGATATATTTGTTTCTCTGTTTTCGGGTTTAAACTCTATCAACTCACGAATTATGTAGAGAACATGTTTTCTACCCTTTTGAGGAGGGATAAATTTCTCTATTTTATCAGAGAAGAATATTACTCCTATTTTGTCATTATTTTGTATTGTAGAGAAAGCCAATGTTGCAGCAATTTCGGTCATCATCTCTTTCTTAGAACCACCAACTGCTCCGAAATTTCTACTTGCCGAAACATCAATAAGCAACATAACTGTAAGTTCTCTCTCCTCCTCGAATACCTTTATATATGGTTTATTATGGCGAGCTGTTACATTCCAATCTATATCTCGAACATCATCACCAAACTGATATTCTCGAACCTCGGAAAATGCCATACCTCGTCCCTTAAAAGCAGAGTGATACTGTCCCGCAAATATATTTCGGGACAAACCTCTACTCTTAATCTCTATCTTACGGACTTTTTTTAATAATTCGGTAGTCTCCATTTATAGAAGATGGTTTTTAAGGAACCTCTACTTTATTAAGAATTTCACTTATTACCTCTTCTGTGGTAATATTATTAGCCTCAGCCTCATAGCTCAATCCTATACGGTGACGAAGAACATCGTGACAGATTGCTCTAACATCCTCAGGAATTACATATCCTCTCTGTTTTAGGAACGCATATGAACGTGCAGCCAATGCTAAGTTAATTGAAGCACGAGGAGAAGCTCCAAATGAGATCATTCCTTTTAAATCATTCAACTCATAATCTTGAGGGAAACGTGTTGCAAATACTATATCTACAATGTATCTCTCAATTTTCTCATCAAGGTATACTTTACGAACGATATCTCTTGCCTCTACAATTTCAGAAGGTTTTATTACAGGTTTTAAATCGTACGATTGTCCTGATATATTTTGTCTAATGATTTGTTTCTCCTCCTCTTTTTTAGGATAACCTATTATAACTTTCAACATAAAACGGTCTACTTGAGCCTCAGGCAATGGGTATGTTCCCTCTTGCTCAATTGGGTTTTGTGTTGCCATTACTAGGAACGGGTTATCCAATGGATAAGTATTCTCTCCAATTGTAACCTGACGCTCTTGCATTGCCTCCAACAAAGCACTTTGTACCTTAGCTGGAGCACGGTTTATCTCATCTGCCAATACAAAGTTTGCAAAGATTGGTCCTTTTTTTGATAAGAACTGCTCTTTTGCAGGGCTGTATATCATTGTTCCTATTACATCGGCAGGTAAAAGGTCCGGTGTAAATTGGATTCTGTTGTATTTAGCATCAATCAATGAAGCCAATGATTTTATAGCCAATGTTTTTGCCAAACCGGGAACTCCTTCCAACAAAATATGTCCGTTTGACAACAATCCTATTAATAGAGAATCAACAAGGTGCTTTTGACCAACAATAACCTTATCCATTCCCATTGTAATTGTATTCACAAACGAACTTTTGCTAGCAATAAGTTCGTTAAGTTCTCGAATATCAACTATTTGATTCATATCTTATATTATATTTATTAATTAATTTCAATAATTAGTTACAAATTTACAGCTTTAATATATACATTAACAGATAAGAATGTTAAAAATAACAAACATCTATTTTATTATATAATTACTACTCTATCTCGTACAATATCTGTTTTTCCAACTCTTTTGCTTTAGAAACAGATTCCGGATTTGTTGCGTCTATTCCATATTTTGAAGCAGCAGGAACAACAACCTTAAAGCCGGCTTTTAAATCTCTTGGGTTCCATATTCTACCTGAATTTTCTCGATATATATATACCCAAAAAGCTTTATCGCCATAGTGTTTTTCTGCAATAGTTGTCAAGAATTTACCTCGCTGTATTGTATCAATCAAAGGATATTTATTCTCAGACGATGTATTTTCTATTTCTGCTATTAACTCGTCTGTTTCAATAGGGTCAACAAACAGAGAGTCAATATTGTTCTCCTGAATATCTACTACATTATTTGATAGATTCTCTCCCTCGATTTGTTCTCCCACAGTAGATAATTTAAATGAAGAGAATGATAACGATATCCCTTTTTCTCCTTTAAAAATAAAAAACCATAAAGAGATAAAAATCACAAATAGAATAAGTGCTGTTAAGAAACCAAATAGATATCCATTACGAGTACGTCTGCGATACTCTTTTTGAATTTCCTCTTCGTTTTGGACATATGTTACAGGTAAAACAGAAGGAGTTTCTATTTGCGATTCTGCAACTGAAACTTTAGTTATCTCTTCATCAATATCCTCAGATACAGAATCTGATACTTTTGACTCTTCTACTACCTCTGTCTCTACAATCTCAGGTTGAGCAATCTCAATATTAATATCAGACAAAACTTCATCCTCAACAACTAACGTCTCTGATTCATCTGTTTGTTCTTCAGAATATTCATTGTCATCATCTTTAATCTCAACCATCTCTGGTATTTCAACCTCTACAACCTCTGTTGTAAATGCCGCAAATGGAGCATTTACTGCATCCTTCATTGTTTTATCGGGTGTGAACGATAATTTATAATGACCTGGTATCTCTATTGGTTGTTTTGTATTTACATCGACACTTGTTCTTGCATCAACCCACACAGGAAGAAACGTACCAACACCTTTTATTGTCAGTGATTCTCCGGATGATATAATCTCAGATGCTAATGAAAAAAATTCTTTAACGAATAGTTCAGCCTCTTTTTTGGTTACACCACTCTTTGTTGCAACCAAATCGGCAATATCTAATATTGTTAACTTCTTATTCATTGGGTTTTAACTCTTTTATTTGATTTTTTACTGATGTAGAGGGCTTAAATGTCAATACAATTTTAGGAGGTACCAACATTTTACTTCCTGTTGCAGGATTAAATATCTCTCGTTCCAGTTTTTTCTTTGGTTCAAAACTTCCAAAACCTTTTACAGACACAGTATTCATATTTGCACACTCCTCCCTCAACACTTTTACCATTATTGAAGACAAACGTTCTGTTGCCTGTTTATCTTTTTTTATCCTCTTTTGAAGTTGTGTCAAAAACTCTTTATATTCCATAATTCTCGAATATCTTTAATACGGCACGCGCCATTTACAAAGATAACAAAATTTACACAAACAATAAAATATGATTTGATTTATTTACAACCATTACCTATTTATTAATTTTACAATAATGACTAATCTATATTTGTGTTTACATATTTAAAAGATATCTCATTAAAAACAAAAAAACGAGATTTCATAGAAACCTCGTTTTTTAGAATATCTACATTTAACTCTAATCATTCATTGTCATAAGCAACTCCTCATTAGAGAATGTTTTCTGCATACGATCTTTTATAAATTCCATTGCCTCAATTGATGTCATATCCGACAAATAGTTGCGCAATACCCACATTCTACGCAATGTATCATCATTTAATAACAAATCGTCGCGACGAGTTGAAGAGGCAACAATATCAACAGCCGGGAATATACGTTTATTAGCCAATTTTCTATCAAGCTGCAACTCCATATTACCTGTTCCTTTAAACTCCTCAAAGATAACATCATCCATTTTAGAACCTGTTTCGGTAAGTGCTGTTGCGATTATCGTCAAACTTCCTCCATTCTCAATATTACGAGCAGCACCGAAGAAACGTTTTGGCTTATGCAAAGCATTTGCATCAACACCTCCTGATAGAACTTTACCTGACGCCGGTGATACTGTATTATAGGCCCTTGCCAATCGAGTTATAGAGTCAAGCAATATAACTACGTCATGTCCACACTCTACCATTCGTTTTGCTTTCTCCAACACAATACTTGCGACCTTAACATGACGCTCTGCAGGCTCATCAAATGTTGATGATATAACCTCAGCCTTTACACTTCGAGCCATATCAGTAACCTCTTCAGGACGTTCATCTATCAAAAGTATTATCATATATACTTCGGGATGATTTGCAGATATTGCATTTGCTATATCTTTCAATAGCATTGTCTTTCCGGTTTTGGGTTGAGCAACAATCAGTCCACGTTGACCTTTTCCTATTGGAGAGAACATATCTACCACTCTAACAGATATATCATTTCCTTTGGGAGATGACAAGTTAAATTTCTCATCAGGGAAAAGAGGTGTCAAATGGTCAAAAGAAATTCTATCACGAACATACTCTGGTGTTCTACCATTTATCATATCCACCTTAGTTAATGGGAAATATTTCTCTCCTTCTTTGGGTGGACGTATTGGACCCTCAACGACATCTCCTGTTTTAAGACCGAACAGTTTAATTTGTGATTGAGAGACATATATATCATCGGGCGACGACAAATAATTGTAATCTGACGAACGCAAGAATCCATATCCGTCAGGCATTATCTCCAAAACTCCTGAACCTACTATTATATCATCAAATTCAAATGGTTTCTCAATTTTTTCGTTCTGTTCCTTTACTGTTTGAGTAGTTGTATCTGTATTTTCAACGGGCTCTACAACTCGTTTCTTAATTGGAGCAGATTGCTGTTGAGACTGTTTGTTACGAGGGACAAATCGTTGGTGTTCGCTATGGGGGAAGAATGTTTGTAGCTTTGAAGATTCTGCTTTTGGTTCGCCATCCTCTTTTTTTACATCCTCTACAGAAGCTATAGTCTTTGTTTCTTCAACTGTTTCGCTTTTTTTTACAACAGTTTTTCTTTGTCGTTTTGTTGTTTTTTTAACCTCTGCAACTATTTCTGTTTCAGCTTTTGTTGCCTCCACAACATTTGTTGTTTGAGTTTCTTGAAGTGCTATATCATTTGCTTCTGTCTTAGCTATTACTGTATCTTTTGGCTCTTCTGATTTTTGTTTTGATTTTCGACTTATCATTCTTTTGGGTTGCGCATGCATTGTTGATTTCTTCTCTGTTTTATCAGACAAGACCTCACTTTTCTTCTCCTCTTTCGTTTTTATCGATTTAGTTTTGCGATTAGATGAGGTTGCTGCCTCTTCTGCTTGATGATCTAAAATCTTATAAACCAATTCATCTTTTGAGAAAGAAGATATTTTAGCAATACCCATAGTTTGAGCAATAGACTGTAAATCTTCTAATGCTTTTGCAGTCAGTTCTGAAATATTGTACATGAAATTAATTGTATATTTAAGGTGAAACCTTAATGTAGTAATTGACAGTTTACTGTCTTTAATATTTATTTAGGATTATTTTTTAAGGATTGTAATGCTTTTGCTATAATCTCAAAGAAAACATTATAGGCTAAAGCTCTAACTAAACGCAAAGATAGTTATTTTTTTATAAATAAACAAACATCTATTTTTTTTGTTCTTGCTCTCTCAAAAAAAGCTAAATTTCTATTTGTAAGCCATCATATGCAAAATACACATTTTGTGGAAGTTGTTTTGATATTTCGTCATGTAACCCCATCTGATGACTCATATGTACCAAATATGCCCTACGAGGAGAGACCCTATGTATTATATCAAGAGCATCCGTTAACCTTTGATGAGATATATGCTCATTATGTCGTAATGCATTTATAATAAGCACATCAAGAGATTTTAATTTTTCAACCTCTTCTTCTGATATGGTTAACATATCTGTTATATATGCCATATTTCCAATTCTATATCCCAATATAGGCAAATTATAATGCATCACTCTTATCGGCAACACTTTCACTCCAGAAACTTCAAATTCCCTATTATCTATAGTTCGCATATCGAACGTTGCCACACCAGGATATTTATTCTCTCCAAAGCAATATGGAAATGTTCTCTTTATTGTATCCTCAACATATTGCTCTGCACATATTGGCATTGCTTTATTGTTGGTAAAAGAGCGTAACTCATCTAAGCCAAAGATGTGATCATAATGATGATGTGTCAGCAAAACTGCATCTAAATGCTTAACATTATTTGTCAACATTTGTTGACGGAAATCAGGTCCGCAATCAATAAGGATATTCTTATTTTCAACTGTTATCAACAGAGATGTTCTCAGACGCTTATCTTTTGGATTTGCAGATTGACACACCTTGCAGTTACATCCTATTTGAGGCACTCCTGTTGATGTTCCTGTCCCTAAAAATAAAAGTTTCATACCTCTGCTCCTAAACTGTAAAACGATACTACCTTATCAGATATAATTAACTTCGGGAGTTATTTCAACTCCATATTTTTCAAATACAGAGTTTTTTATCTTCGATGCAAGTTCTATCACATCTGACGGTTTAGCGTTATTTTCATTTATCAATACCAAACATTGTTTTGGATATACAGCAGCTCCTCCAACTCTTTTTCCATGCCATCCAGCATTATCTATAAGCCATGCAGCTGATAATTTAACTCTACCATTTGACTGAGGATAAGAGACAATAGAAGGATACTTTGCTCGTAGTTTTTCAAATAACGAACTATCTACTACAGGATTTATAAAGAAACTTCCTGCACTACCTATCTCTTTTGGTTCCGGTAATTTCTGTTTTCTTATCTCAATTATCGAGTCTCTAACTTTTTGCAAAGTTAGACCATCCCTATCTATTGTTTTAAGATTACCATATTCCAATTTAAACAATGGAGCCTTACTTAATTTATACTCTACATAAGTAATTATGTATTGCCCTTTTAATTGAGTTTTAAATATACTGCTTCTATAGCCGTATTGACACTCTTCTTTTGTAAAAATTCGTTCAGCACCAGTCTCAACATCAACAGCATACACTCGCTCTATTATATCTTTGGCTTCAACCCCATATGCTCCTACATTCTGAACCGCTGATGCACCAATTTCTCCTGGTATATACGAAAGATTCTCTGCGCCATACCAATTATTTGAAACTACATACGCAACAAAATCATCCCATACCACTCCTGCTCCAACTTTTAAGATAACAGAATCATCGGACTCCGTCACATCTATCTTTGTTATTCTTGAGTGTAATATTATACCCGGATAATCTTTCGTAAACAAAAGATTACTACCACCTCCTATTTGCAAATATATATTATCTTTTAATATGGGAGATATTAGCAACGAACGCAAATCTTCAACAGAATCATATTCCGCGAAGTATCTGGTTGTCACATCCATTCCAAAAGTATGATACGGTTTTAACGATATATTTTCTCTTATATTTATCATATTATATCTTACATTAAACGGAATTTAACCAATAATCCATCTTTAAACTCCAAATATGTACCTGTTTTATAAATCCAACGTTCCCTTAAGCCTGAATATTCAGGAATTTGCGATACCTCATCGGGCAATCCTAACGAAATTTGACATTCGTTCTTTGTCATTCCTTGAGTTACCTGAGACTGTGTTATCAATTGCCACACTTCATCCTTTATTTGAGAGTATTTATCTCGCGGATTTGTGAATGTAAATAACTTATCAAATGTTGAATATTGAGACATATATTGAGATGCCGACATTGTGGTATAAACCATAGCCTCCTCTCCTTCTTCGGTCTTAAAAATTAAAGCCAAAGGAAATATTTTATTCCCTGCAATAATCTCTTTTATAACAACAGGAATCAATTTTCTGCCTCTATATTCCTCGCCATCAACAGTATACCAATTAGAGGTTTTTACATACAACACTTTACCCTTTAAGAGAGAATCGGCTTTTGCTATATAATCTGTTGGTACCAACTCTGGCAATAGAGGTATAAAATCGGTCGATAAAATATCTGTAATAGACTTCAAAACTCTATAAATATACTCCAATCCCGAGCTATCGTTGTAAACGACACATGATTCTACTCCATTCCAAGTTTGTGTCTCCTCCAATCCTTTATATCTAAGAATAGCACCTTTTAAACTACAACAATCATCCTGATTTCCTTTTCGAGATTCCAATAAAACAGGGAGTTCATCTACCACACATACAAACTCTTTCCCTCTCTCCCACTCCTTCAAACTTTTATCTTTGAAGTTCGTTACCATAAAAGATTGTTCCTCCGATATTGTATCGCTATCTTCGTCTCCAAATCGAGACGAAATACACGAATAAAACAATATCGGCATCAACAATAGATTTATGTATCTTACATATTGCATCATATATCTTCAATATGATTACGTAGAATATCTTTTATTTTTTCGACCGCCGAACGCAAATACAACAGCCTGCACTGTTCCTCGTCTGTTAAAGCCTCAATATTTGCATTGGTTATTAAATCCTCTACATAATCTATTGCATTCTGCATATTCTCAACATCGTGAAGTTCAGAATACGCATACACCATCTTAAAACATGTATCGATATCGAATTTATCGAGCGCAAAAGCTTTTTTATAATACTCTAATGCTTTATCCGGCGAACCACATTTTATCTCTATATCACCACTTATAACATATGCTCTTCCGTCTGATTCATCATAATCGGTATAAGTCAAACGAGTTAACGCATCTTTTGACTTATCATATGCCTCTTGCTCATAATAGAGTTTAGCCAACATGTATACAATATCTGATGAATATGGTTCTATCTCCTCAGCCTGATTTAAAAAAGCAATGGCTTTATTGTAATCCGATTCTGATTTGTAACAGTTTTGAGCCGATATATACAAACTTTTAGCACTAACAGAAAAATGCTCCTCACTCTCCTTTAACACCCTGTTACTATCGTCAAACTTATGCATCTTGGTATAACAGGTTGCCAACATTATACTGATATTCTCATCCTTTGTCTTATCAAGAGATTCGAGTATTGCAACAGCCTCCTCATAATTCAACTGTTCCATAAAACAATACGCCTTATAGTAATAAGCTTCAGTATTTGAGGGTTCTATTGCGATTGCATATTCAACTGCATCGAAAGCCTTTTGTATATCCGACAGATAGATATATAACTCTATAGCCTTAATCCAGTCAAGATACGAATATGGATCTAAATCAAGTATCTTTTCTACTACTTTTACTTGTAATTGAAACTCCGACTCCTCTTCCAATATTTTCATAAATTCTCGCAAAACACTCAACTTTTGAGTGCGAGGCAATCTATCTATTGCAACAAATATTGAAGTAATTGTATTTTCATACAGTTTATAGTCGGCACATAAATCTATTAGGTTCAGAATATGCTCAGCTTGCAAATTCTTATCCTCCAAGACATCTTTTATTATAACAATAGCATCATCTGTCTCTCCGGAAATTAAACGCAATTCTGCCCTTATCGACTGAGCCTCCTCTGTCTTATCTGTAACAACAGAAATTACACTTTCTGCTTCCTCTATTTTCCCTGTAATTAGCAGATAATAGGCTCTTCGAGTCATCAATTCCTCCGACATGGGATGATATTTTAACCCGGTTTCAATAGCCTTTATAGCGTCAGAAAGCATTGAAGTCATTTCATACTCCAATGCTATCTCCTCATATTCTTCTGTATCGAACCACTCTCCACTCTCGCCTCGTAACATACTCTCATATCGCAACAACAAATCTGTTTTCTTGCTCATATTCAAATATATTGAAGTGGTTAAATAGACAAAAATTTAATACGTTTATGCTTTGTATCCGTCTTTCAAAGATACTGTTCTATTAAATACCAATTTCCCGGGAGTTGAATCTTTATCAACCGTAAAATATCCTATACGTTGGAATTGATAACGATCTCCGATTTGTGCTGTCTCTGCAAGATATTGCTCTGCATATCCTTTAACGATCACCAATGATTCAGGATTTAGAAGTTCTCTGAAATCTTTTTCTTTCTCCTCCGCAGGATTTTCAACAGTAAACAAACGATCGTATAATCTAACCTCTATCTCTTGGTTGTATTGTGCAGATACCCAATGTAGAGTTCCTTTTACTTTACGTGCACTTTCGGGCATTCCGCTGCGTGTTGCTGGATCGTATTCGCAATATACCTCCTCCAAATTTCCATCAGCATCATATTTACAACCGGTACACATAACAATGTATGCACCTTTCAAGCGAACCTCTTTTCCAGGAGTCATACGGAAGAATTTTTTTGGAGCATCTTCCATAAAGTCCTCGCGTTCAATATAAAGTTCACGTGTAAATGGCATTTTATGAGTTCCTGAATTCTCTTGTTCTGGATTATTTTCCATCTCTACATACTCAACTTCTCCTTCTGGATAGTTGGTTATGATAAGTTTTACGGGATTAATTACAGCCGATACACGAGTTGCATTTTTGTTCAAGTCCTCACGAATACTATGCTCTAACAATGACACACTGATTAAACCATCGTATTTTGTGTAACCGATTCTATCTACAAATCCACGAATAGACTCAGGAGTGTAACCTCTTCGACGCAATCCGCAAATAGTCGGCATTCGGGGGTCATCCCATCCTCGAACCAACCCCTCTTGCACCAATTGCAAAAGTTTACGTTTACTCATAACCGTATATGTTAAGTTCAATCGGTTAAACTCCATTTGTCGTGGGCGATATGTTTCGTCTGCTATGCGATCTATAAACCAATTATATAATGGGCGGTGAACCTCAAACTCCAAAGTACAGATTGAGTGTGTTACACCCTCAAAAAAGTCTGATTGACCGTGAGCATAATCATACATAGGATAAACATTCCATGTTGTTCCTGTACGATGGTGAGGATGTTTAATAATACGATACATAATTGGATCGCGGAAGTGCATATTGGGCGACGCCATATCTATTTTTGCACGCAATACCATACTTCCCTCTTCAAACTCACCTTTATTCATTCTTTCAAAAAGATCCAGAGTCTCCTCAATAGGTCTATCGCGGAAAGGAGAAGGAGTTCCTGGTTGAGTAGGTGTTCCTTTTTGTGCAGCAATTTGCTCAGATGATTGCTCATCAACATAAGCATAACCCTCTTTTATTAAGCGTATTGCCAAATCCCATAGCTTTTGAAAGTAATCAGAAGCATAATACAAACGGTCTTCCCAATCAAAACCAAGCCATTTGATATCTTCCATAATTGCATCAACATACTCAGTATCCTCTTTAGCAGGGTTAGTATCGTCAAAACGCAAGTTGCAAGTACCACCAAATTTTTGGGCAATACCAAAATCCATACAAATGGCCTTAGCATGTCCTATATGAAGATATCCATTTGGTTCGGGCGGGAAACGAGTGTTTAATCTTCCTCCGTTTTTACCTGCTGCCAAATCTTCCATAACAGCTTGTTCAATAAAATTCAAACTTTTAGCCTTACCCTCTTCAATAGGTTCAATTGTTGTTGTCATATAGTGTAAATTCTTTATTTCTAAGATTGCAAAGTTAGATAAAATTTTCGAGATACATATTTATTAAAAGACAATATTTAACTTTTTTATTGTTTTATTTGATTTGAACTTACTTTAGATTGCAATTTACGCATCACTTGTCTCTAAAATTCCATATCTATCCTATTTCTTGATACAAATAAATTAGCTATCTTCGCAGATTATTTATCACTAAGTCATTTTGAATGATATACCCTAATAATTTTGAGCAGAAAATTGGATTTGATAAAATCCGAAACAAAATAAAAGAGCGCTGCCTCTCTCCTCTTGGAGAAGAAGCAGCAGAACAGATTACATTCTCAACCAACTACAACAACATCATCAAGATGGTTGAAGAGTGCAACGAGTTTTTATCCATTATTGAGAGCGAAAAAGACTTTCCATGTGACCATTTTTACGACGTCAGAATCGCATTAAAACGATTAAAAGTAGTTGGCACATATATTGACACTAATGAACTTTTCGATCTTCGCCGTTCGCTATCTTCTATTATAAATATTATAAATTTCTTAAGAGTCGGTGTTGATGAAGAAAGAATTCAGTATCCAAGACTTAAAGCACTAACCGACAATATTATAACATTTCCCGATATTCTTAAACAAGCCGATAAGATTATCGACAAATTTGGATATATAAAAGATAGTGCATCACCCGCTCTTTATGACATAAGAAGAGAGATTACAAGCAAAGTAAATTCCATATCAAGAAATCTTGCAAACATTCTCAAAAAAGCTCGCGAAGAGGGTATCGTTGAAAAAGATGTTACACCAACCATGAGAGATGGACGCTTGGTTATTCCTGTTGTACCTGCCCACAAAAGAAAAATAAAAGGTATTGTTCATGACGAGTCGGCAAGTGGAAAAACAGTATTTATTGAGCCTGCCGAAGTAGTTGAAGCCAATAACCGAATAAGAGAATTAGAGAGCGAGGAGCGCAGAGAGATAGTTAAAATTTTAACGGAATTCTCGGATATTATACGCCCACACATAGATGATATGATATACTCATATCTATTTATGGGAGAAATTGATTTGATAAGAGCAAAAGCCATGTTTGCCAAATCAATAGGCGCAGTTATGCCAAAAATAGACAACTATTGCCAGATAGATTGGTATGGAGCAGTTCACCCCCTACTATTTTTATCATTGAAAAGACAGAATAAAAAGGTTGTTCCATTAGATATTTGTCTTGATAAAAACAAAAGAATCTTGATTATATCAGGACCTAATGCCGGCGGAAAATCGGTTTGTCTAAAAACTGTTGGACTTCTTCAATATATGATTCAATGCGGTATGTTAGTTCCAATGTTTGACAATTCAAGAGTCGGCATATTCAACGATATATTTATTGATATTGGCGATGAACAATCAATTGAGGATGATTTGAGTACATATAGTTCTCACCTTACAAATATGAAAAATTTTGTGAGAAACTGTAACGAAAAATCTCTTTTGCTAATAGACGAATTTGGCGGTGGAACCGAGCCAAGAATAGGTGGAGCCATAGCAGAAGCCCTACTTAATAGATTTAATGAAAAAAAATCGTTTGGTGTTATTACAACCCACTATCAAAATCTTAAACAATTCGCAGAAGATAACGATGGTATCATAAACGGTGCAATGCTATATGACAGGCACATAATGCAACCTCTTTTCAAGCTATCAATAGGCAACCCAGGAAGTTCATTTGCCATTGAAATCGCGAGAAAAATAGGACTTCCGGAGGATGTTATATCCGAAGCTTCGGACATTGTAGGACAAGAGTATGTATCAATGGATAAATACCTTCAGGATATTGTTAGAGACAAAAGATACTGGGAGCAAAAGCGTCAAAACGTAAGGATGCTTGAAAAACGCCTTGAGGATAGTATTGTCAGATATGAAAAAGATATTTTAAGCCTTGAAAAAGAGCGAAAAGAGATTATCAAAGGAGCAAAAGTAGAGGCTTCAAACATTTTGAGCGAAACAAACGCAAAAATAGAGAATACAATACGTCAAATCAAAGAAGCTCAAGCCGAAAAAGAACGCACTAAAGCCATCAGAGAAGAGATGCGCAAATTCAAGGAAGAGATATCTGATAAAGAGAATCAAAACAGCAAACTCTCTAAAAAAATTGAAAGACTCAACAAAAACAACAAAAACAAGAAAAAAGAGAAAGAGCAAACCAAACCAATCGATGAGACACCTTTGACAATTGGCGATGTCGTTAAATTAAAGGATGGAGGAAGTGTTGCTGGAGAAATCTTAGAGATTAACGGGAAAAATATAACTGTAGGATTTGGCACAATAAAAAGCGTTGTAAAAATAGACAAACTTGAGAGAGCTAATCGTTCTCAACTAAAGAAACAAAATACAAAAACGCAATATTACAGTTCTCCCACTACAGATATGATACGCAATAAACAATTATCATTCAGTAGTGAGTTAGATGTAAGAGGTATGCGTGGTGATGAGGCAATAGAAACTGTTGCTGCATTTATCGACACTGCTATTTTATCGGGATACTCTAATTTGAGAATATTACACGGTACAGGAAACGGTATTTTACAACAATTAATCAGAAGCTATCTGAAGAAAATTTCCGCTGTTAAAAGTTTCAGAGAAGAGGATGTCCAACTTGGAGGCGCAGGAATAACTGTTGTTGAACTTTATTAGGCTATAATCATAATCCATTATGAGAAAAAGAAAATTTACCCCATTCAATGTAATATGCCTTATTGCCTTATGGCTAATATTGTGCTATTTAGCCATTAATGGGAATAATGAAATTAATTGGCAAACTATTTTTGCGATAATAGCTTCTGGTATAATTGTTTTTGTACCTATATACAAATCTTTTAGAAAAGGAGATAAATAATCACTGTTGATTTTAGTGTGATTTTGACATTAAAATTTTTCTAAATGGACAAAATAAGGTACTTTTGTAAGTATATACAGTTATAGTTCGTAAATTCGGACATAAAATTATGAGCAAAACAAAAGAAAACATATTAGAGACAATATACTCTCCTGAGGATTTAAAAAAGGTAAATATCAATGATTTACCTCAACTATGCAAGGAGATAAGAGAGTATATGCTGAATATTTTATCTGAGCATCCCGGACACTTGGCATCAAGTTTGGGGGCAGTTGAATTAACTGTAGCTATCCACTACATTTTCAACACCCCATACGACAGAGTTGTTTGGGACGTTGGGCATCAAGCATACGTTCACAAAATACTCACAGAACGTAGAGAAAAATTCAACACAATACGTCAATTAAATGGACTAAGCGGATTCCCAACTCCCTCTGAAAGTGAATATGACACCTTTACAGCAGGACATGCGTCAAACTCAATTTCAGCAGCATTAGGTATGTCTGTTGCTGCAAATCTAAACAATGAAGAACGTAAAGTTATTGCCGTCATTGGAGATGCTGCTATTTCAGGAGGTTTGGCTTTTGAGGGATTAAACAATGCGGCTTCAAGCCCGAATGATCTTTTGATTATTTTGAACGACAACGATATGGCAATAGACAATAACGTTGGCGCTTTAAATAAATATCTTGTAAAGATTACAACTTCACCAAGATATAATCGTTTCAGATACAACGCCTACTCTTTCTTACGTAGGCACAAAATAATTCAGGATAATCACAAGGGGATATTTACTCGATTTACAAATAGTATAAAATCCCTTATAAGCCGACAACAAAACATATTTGAGGGTCTAAACATCAGATACTTTGGACCCATTGACGGACACGACACAAAAAGTATAATTAAAATACTTTCTGATATTAAAGAGATTAAAGGTCCTAAACTTTTACACCTTAAAACAGTAAAAGGCAAAGGATACCTCCCTGCAGAAAAGGATGTTACCGTATGGCATGCACCAGGCAAATTCAATGTAGATACAGGAGAGCGAGTTACAAGTAAAAGTTCTACCACAAGATATCAGGATGTATTTGGAGAGACTTTAGTAGAATTGGCTGAAAAAAACGATAAGATTGTTGGCATTACTCCTGCTATGCCTTCGGGATGTTCCATGACTTTTATGAGAGATAAATTCCCTAATCGTTTCTTTGATGTAGGTATTGCCGAAGAACATGCAGTAACATTCTCGGGAGGTCTTGCAAAAGAGGGATTGAAACCATTTTGCAACATATATTCATCTTTCTTACAAAGGGCATATGACGAAATAATACATGATGTAGCCATACAAAATCTTCCAGTTGTTTTTTGCATTGACAGAGCTGGCATTGTTGGAGAAGATGGCGTTACTCACCATGGCAGTTTAGATATTGCATACTTAAGGAGTATTCCCAATATGATAATATCTGCACCTATGAATGAGCATTATTTAAGGCACTTGATGTACACTGCAGCCAACACTCAATCAGCTCCATTTTCAATAAGGTATCCAAGAGGTTGTGGCAATATGTTGGATTGGAGATGCAAACCTGAAATTTTAGAAATTGGTAAAGGCCGTCAAATATGCGAAGGTAAGGATATTGCAATTTTGAGTATTGGTAGCATTGGAAACTTTGCAATAGAGGCTATAAACAAAGCTAAAGAAGATGGCATTGACGTTGCGTTGTATGATATGATTTTCGTAAAACCGATTGATACGGACATTTTAACTTCTGTTGCAAAAAAATATAACAAGATCATCACTATTGAAGACGGAACTGTTAATGGTGGATTCGGTAGTGCAGTAGCAGAAATTTTCTCTCAAAAAGGCTATAATTGCAAAATAAAAATGATAGGTATTCCCGACAAGTTTATCACACATGGTAAACCTTCGGAGCTATATAAGATGTGCAAAATGGACAGCAATGGAATATATGAAGCTATTGTTGGCAATTGGTAAACTTTAATAACCTATTTTAAAGATATGAAAATTGTTATTGCCGGAGCCGGAGAAGTGGGTACTCACTTAGCCAAAATGCTTTCGAAAGAGAAACAAGACATCATACTTCTTGACACTAAAGTTGAGAAGCTTCAGTGGATTGATGCCAACTATAATTTAATGACAGTAGTTGGAGATCCATCCTCTTTTAGTGCTTTAAAAAGAGCAGAAGCAGGAAAAGCAGACCTATTTATTGCCGTCACTCCCACTGATGACAAAAATATTACTGCATGTATGCTCGCATCAAAATTGGGAGCACAAAAAACCGTTGCCCGAATAGACAATTATGAATATATGCTTCCTGAGAATAGAGCATTCTTTAAGGATATGGGAGTTGATGAACTTATTTATCCTGAAATGCTTGCGGCAGAAGAGATTCTTAATGCACTTAAAATAACATGGGCAAGAAAATGGTTTAGCTTATGTAACGGTAAATTGATTTTGGTTAGCACTAAAATCAGAGAAAACTCTTCGATTGCAAACAGCAAACTTTGGGATTTAACAAAAGAGCATAACTTCTATCACGTATCGGCAATAAAACGCAAAGACGATATAATAATTCCAAGAGGTAGCGACGAAATATTAATCAACGATATTGTATATTTTACCACAACTCCTGAGCATCTTAACGACATTAGAGATATTACCGGCAAACGCGACATTACGGTTGATAGCATAATTATCTTAGGAGGTAGCAGAATTGCCATACAACTTGCTCGTATACTACCCGACTCCATATCAATGAAAATAATTGAGCAGGATTATGAAAAGAGTTTGAAACTCGCAGAAAGGTTACCCGATGCCTATATTGTTCATGGAGATGCACGAGAGACAGATTTATTAATTGAGGAGGGCATTAAAAACATTGATGCATTCATTGCCTTAAGCGATAATTCCGAAACAAATATTCTATCGTGCCTTACTGCAAAAAAATTAGGAGTAAAAACAAAAACCATAGCAGAAGTTGAAAATTTACAATTTATTTCAACTGCCGAAAGTTTGGATATTGGTTCAATTATAAACAAAAAAATTATTGCAGCAAGTAAGATATATCAGCTTCTTATTGACACAGACATCAGCGATGCAAGATGCTTGGCAACAACAGATGCTGAAGTTGTTGAGGTTATCGCAAAAGAAGATGCAAAAATAACCAAAGGTAAAATCAAGGAGCTTGATATTCCTAAAGGCTTAACTTTAGGTGGATTGGTAAGAGATGGTGTTGGACAAATAATTAACGGAGACACTCAAATTAAAGCAAACGACCGAGTTCTGATAGTATGCGTTAATGACATATTACACAAAGTTGAAAAATTATTCGGCTAATTTATGTTAAGTATAAATTTTAAGGCAATAGCAAAGATTATTGGTGTATTGTTATGCATCGAGGCTATCTTTATGCTATTTCCTCTCTTTACTTCGATATATTATCGTGAGACAGACATATTCCCCTTCTTATTCAGTTGCTTAATTACGGCAGCAATTGGAGTTTCTCTATTTTTATCAACATATAAAAGCAATGATAGAAGTGGCAAAAGAGAAGGCTTTATGGCTGTTACATTAAGCTGGATATCTATATCATTAATGGGAGCTTTGCCTTTTATCTTTAATGGCGATGTGGATAATTTCACCGATGCTTTTTTTGAGTCAATGTCGGGATTTTCAACCACAGGTATGAGTATACTAAAAGACATAGATGGCTCATGTCACGGTATTCTATTATGGCGAAGTTTGAGCCAATGGTTAGGTGGTATGGGAATAATATTGTTCTCTTTGGCCATTCTTCCTACTCTGAATTCAGGTTCAGGACTTAATTTATTCAGTGCAGAGATGACCGGTGTTACCCACGAAAAATTAGGTCCTCGCATAAGCGAAACGGCTAAAAAATTGTGGGGATTGTATCTATTCTTCACCATACTTCTTTTTATTTTGCTTGTTGTCGGGCCAATGGATACATTTGATGCCATATGTACTGCAATGACAACATATTCTGCCGGTGGTTTTTCGACGAAACAGGCAAGTATTGCATATTGGAACTCGGCATATATCGACTACATTATCACATTTTTTATGTTACTGTCGGGTATAAACTTTGCGCTGATATATCGCTCTGTTTTCCGCAACCCTAAATATCTGTTTCAAAACGAAGAGCTGAAATATTATATATACTCTGCAATTATAGGGACAATCATAATTGCGTTATATCTTACGTTCTCATACAGCGAAACAGTCAATTATGAATGGAGCTTTAGAACTGCACTCTTTACGGTTGTATCAGGATTAACAACAACAGGATATTCCATTGTCGATTTTTGCGATTGGGGTGCTTTCTTCTTCTTTTTCATATGTCTTTGTATGTTGTGCGGTGCATGTGCAGGCTCAACTTCTGGTGGTGCAAAAATGATTAGAACCATTATTCTGATGAAGAACACTTCTGCTGAATTCTTCAGACAAATTCACCCCAATGCCATAAGACCCATAAGAGTCAATAACAGCACCGTCTCACATGAAATAGTGTCAAAAGCATTAGCATTTTTTGTCTTTTATGTACTAATAATTCTTATCAGTTGCATTGCTCTTTCAATATTGGGATTAAACATTGAAGAGAGCATCGGCTTGGCTATTTCAAGTATAAGCAACTGCGGTTTTGGTGTTGGAGGAGAGAATCCCGATGCCATATTCACTACCCTTCCTCAGATAGGAAAATGGATTGTTTTATTCAATATGTTGGTGGGAAGATTGGAAATATTTACCGTCATAATTCTTTTCTCTCCATACTTCTGGAAAAAGTAATAAAATTTCGTCTGATTTTTAGGGAGAATTTATCCTTTTTGTTTATTTTTGCATAATACGCAAACAAGGATTGTATTGGTAAAACAATACTCCTCATATAAACAAAAGATAACATTATTTCTGATTCAAATCATGACAAGAAAAAAGAGTTCTAAAAACTATTCTACAATAAACAACATTAAAGACTTTTTCGCTAAAGATAGTGTAAAAGTATCTATTGGTATTGTCTTTATCTTATTTACCATTTATCTGATAATCAGCCTTGCATCATTTTTAATTTCGGGTTATGCAGACCAAAGCACATATGACGTAGCTATAAACTCCACTGCTGTCGCAAACAAAGGTGGTTCTATGGGGTCAAGATTATCGAACATTTTAATCAATAAGTGGCTTGGAGTTGCTGTTTTTATATTTTGTCCTCTTCTTCTTGCTATTGGGCTGAAATTTATCGGTGTATTTCAAAGAGCTTTAACCAAATTATTTGTTTATTCTTGCTGTATTGCAATTGTTCTATCTGTTTCATTGAGTTTCTTCTTTGTTAATTTTAGCGATGGTAACTCCATATATTGGGGAGGAATGAGCGGATATTATATTTCGAAGTTTCTTGAGTCGCATATCGGTTGGAGTGGAACTCTATTAGTAATTATCGCATCTGTAATTATTCTATCAATATTTGCATTTAATTCAACAATTGAAGTTATCAGGAAATTGTTCTCTTTTGAATACTTAAAGAAAAAAATCAATATTGAGGAGTGCGATACACCATCCCCTATTGTTAAAGAGAATAATTTTAATGAGATAAACTTCTCTACCTCTGAGCAAGAAGATAATTTCGTTTTAAGCACTGACATTCCATATGAAAATGACAAATACGACGAAAACACAGAAGAGGAGGTATTTGACAATAACGATGATAATATTGAAAATGATAAGGATGATGAGAATAATGACAATGTTGAGTTTACTGTAAACATTGGCAAAGAGGAGGCTATTACTAAAAAAAGCATAACTGATTTAGGTGAATATGACCCTAAATTAGATCTTGCACACTATAAAATGCCAACCTTCGACTTATTAAACAAACAAAACGAAGGAGAATTATCAATTGACAATGAAGAACAAAATGCGAATAAACAACGCATTATTGAAACATTAGAAAATCATAACATAAAAATATCATCTATCAGCGCTACGGTTGGACCAACTGTTACTCTATACGAAATAGTCCCTGAAGCTGGAATTAGAATATCAAAAATTAGAAACCTTGAAGATGATATAGCACTAAGCCTTTCAGCTTTAGGCATAAGAATTATTGCTCCAATACCCGGTAAAGGAACAATTGGTATTGAGATTCCGAATAAGGATGCAAAAATAGTGTCAATGCACTCGGTTATTGCTTCTCGCAAATTTCAAGAGAGCAAATACGAGCTTCCTGTTGCCCTTGGAAAAACTATTTCAAACGAGGTGTTTATGATAGACCTTGCCAAAATGCCACACGTATTGGTTGCAGGAGCAACAGGTCAAGGTAAATCGGTAGGTCTTAATGCTATCATTACATCTCTGTTATACAAGAAACATCCATCACAACTTAAGCTTGTTCTTATCGACCCCAAACGTGTTGAGTTCAATATTTATTCGGATATAGAAAAACATTTCCTTGCTAAAAATCCCGAATCTGAAGCAGCAATAATAACTGATGTACCTAAAGTTGTTGGTACTCTTAAATCTCTTACAAAAGAGATGGATAATAGATATACTCTTTTACAAAAGGCTCATGTAAGGAATATAAAAGAGTATAATGCAAAATTTATTGCGCGACAACTATCACCTCTTAACGGTCACTACTATATGCCTTATATAGTGGTTATTGTTGATGAGTTTGGAGATTTAATTATGCAGGCAGGAAAAGAGGTGGAATTACCAATTGCTCGTATTGCCCAATTGGCTCGTGCTGTTGGTATCCATATGATTATAGCAACTCAACGTCCTTCAACCAATATTATTACAGGTGTAATTAAGGCGAACTTCCCTGCCCGTATTGCATTTAGAGTGTCATCTATGGTTGACTCTCGAACAATTCTTGATTGCCCCGGTGCTAACCAATTAATTGGTCGCGGAGATATGTTATTCTCTCAAGGAAGCGAATTGATTCGTGTTCAATGTGCATTTGTCGACACTCCCGAAGTTGAAGATATATGTAACTACATTGGTGATCAACAAGGCTATCCCGAAGCATATGAACTACCCGAATATACCGAAGAGTGCTCTGATTCATCAGGTAATGGTGTCAGCCTTAAAGATAGGGATGAGTTGTTTGAGGAGGTTGCACGTTTGGTTGTTTCTGAACAACAAGGCTCAACCTCTCTAATACAAAGAAAATTCTCTTTAGGTTATAACAGAGCTGGTAGAATAATGGATCAACTTGAGGCCGCAGGTATTGTTGGTCCAAGCAAAGGAAGCAAACCTCGCGATGTTTTAATGATGGACTTAATGGCTTTGGAGAACTTACTTGATAATATGAATGCATAATATGAAAAAATACAGCTATTACATAATATATATTATTCTATTAATGATTGCTGCCCCACTCTATGCTCAAAATGGGAAGTGCAACATTTTATTGGACAATGTTATTAAAGAGTATGACGCATCAAATGGCGTAAGTGCAAATTTCAGTATATGCACTGAAAGCAATGGATATGCTTCGGAGACTTCAGGGAAGATAGTACTGAATGGCAAAATGTTTTCATTTACTACAACCGAAATGGAGTGTGGTTATGACGGAGAAACACTTTGGACTTATATTAAAAATAATAACGAAATTAACCTATCCATTCCAGAAGAGGAGGAAATTATCAATATAAATCCATATTTGCTTATAAAAAACTATAGTAAAAGATTTAAATGTTCTTTTGCAGGAAAGAGTGGCGATATGGAGACTGTTGTTCTTTCTCCCAAAAGTTCGGCAGATAACATAGTAAGTGTTAAAGTTACTATAAATAGCAAATTACTTTGTCTTTCAAGAATTGAAGTTGCGAACAAGGACAACTCAAAAATTGTAATCAAAGTATCTGATTACAACAGCAGAATAAACGTTGACAAAGCTAAATTTTCATTCGACAAGAAAAAATACCCAAATATTGAAATAATTGACTTAAGATAATATATTATGGAACACATTAAATGTTTAATCATAGGTTCAGGCCCAGCCGGATATACTGCAGCAATATATGCAGGTAGAGCCGATTTATCTCCCGTTGTAATTGAAGGCATTCAACCAGGAGGACAGCTTACGACAACTACAGATATTGAAAATTTCCCAGGATATCCACAAGGAATTTCGGGTAGCGACATGATGGAGGATTTGAGAAATCAAGCTCTACGATTTGGCACAGACATAAGACGAGGAATTGTTACCGCTGTTGACTTCTCAAAAGCTCCTTATAAATTAACCATTGATGGAGAGACCGATATTGAAGCTGATACTGTAATTATTGCAACCGGTGCATCGGCGAAGTATCTTGGTTTAGAGGACGAGAATAAATATAAAGGCTTAGGCGTATCTGCTTGTGCTACTTGCGACGGATTCTTCTACAGAAGAAAAGTTGTTGCTGTTGTCGGAGGTGGTGATACTGCATGCGAAGAGGCAGCATACTTATCGAACCTTGCCAGCAAAGTGTATATGATTGTTCGCAAAGACTATTTAAGAGCATCTGTTATTATGCAAGAGCGAGTAAAAAACAATCCTAAAATTGAAATCCTTTTCAATACTCAAACAGAAGGTCTGTTTGGAGAAGAGGCTTTAGAAGGCGCTCATTTGGTTAAACACAAAGGTTGTGAGAATGAGGAAAAGTTTGATATAGCTATCGACGGCTTCTTCCTTGCCATAGGACACAAGCCAAACACAGATGTATTTAAACCATATATTGAGCTTAATAACGAAGGATACATTATTACTAAAGGTATTACTTCGGAAACAAATGTTGCCGGAGTTTTTGCAGCAGGTGATGTT
This sequence comes from Muribaculaceae bacterium, assembly GCA_017546805.1. Classification (GTDB taxonomy): domain Bacteria; phylum Bacteroidota; class Bacteroidia; order Bacteroidales; family G3-4614; genus Caccoplasma_A. Next base: position 53,093 of record JAFYRT010000061.1, read on the forward strand.
GCAGATACTCGTTACAGACAGGCAATTGTTGCTGCAGGAAGTGGTTGTAAGGCGGCTATGGATGCAGAGAAATACATAACAGAAAATAATCTATAGTAAAATATGGTACGACAAACACTTGTTAAGAACGTAATTAAAGGAGAAATGGCAGACATTTGGAATCTCTTCACTCAAGAGGAGAAATCTGAAATGCTTGCCCATTTTGAAGTAAAATCGTTTAAGAGGGAGAGTACCATATATAAAGAGGGTGAAGAGTCTAAATTTTTGATGTGTCTTATTAGAGGCAAAGTTAAACTTACAAAAGAAGGAGTTGGAGGACGTTGTCAAATAATAAGACTTATAAGACCTTTGCAATACTTTGGATTTCACGCATATTTTGCAAATATTCCACATACTGCAAATGCCATAACCATTGAGTCTTCTGTTGTTGCTTTTCTTCCTATGAATATTCTTGAAAGTTATATGTACAAAAACAGTAAACTTTCTCACTTTTTTGTAAAGCAAACCGCAGGAGAACTACTATACTCTGATAATATGATTGTATCTCTTACACAAAAACATATTAGAGGAAGGTTGGCTGAAGCATTGTTTAGATTGAGAGATTTTTATGGTTTGTCAGATGACGGAACCATTGACGCAAAATTTTCACGAGAAGATCTTGCTAATCTCTCAAATATGACAACTTCGAACGCAATACGTACGCTATCAGCTTTTGCAAAAGAGAATCTTATTGATGTTAATGGGCGAAACATAAAGATTATAGACGAAGAGAAACTATCTAAAATAAGTAAATTCGGTTGGTAAATTTAAAATGATAAAGATTAAAGGAATATATCCCCCATTAAAGTTTTTAGCATACACCATATTTAATATACTAATCGCATATATCATTTTTGGTATATGCCGATTAGTATTTTTTATTTCAAATATTGAATATTTCCCTAATATTGAAGCCAATAATATTCTTCAAATAATTAAAGGCGGTTTGATATTCGATACAGCCGGTATTATATATCTGAATGGTTTATACATTGTATTAATGCTTATTCCTTTACCTTGGAGGAAAACTAAATCATGGCAATGTTTTTCGAAATGGATATTTATAGTAATAAATTCAATTGCAATAATTATAAACTTTGCCGATTCAGTATACTTCAAATATACAAACAGAAGAACTACCGCATCTGTATTTTCTGAATTTGGGGAAGAAGAAAACATTAGTAAAGTAATTGGCAATGAAGTTCTTAATAATTACATTTTGGTAATATTGGGAATACTCTTAATATATGCCATGTATAAGATTTACCGAAATCCCATAAAGAACGATATTACAAAAAAAGAGAAACAATCAGTTAAGCACATCATTCTATATTACTTAACGTCATTAATTATTTTTGCATCTGTAATTCCATTATGCATAGCAGGGATAAGAGGAGGATTTGCTCACTCAACACGACCAATTACAATAGGTAATGCTAACCAATATGTTAACCGTCCCATTGAATCAGCAATAGTATTAAATACTCCATTTTCAATTATAAGGACAATAGGTAAAACTGTATATGAGAACCCCAACTACTTTACAATTGAAGAATTAAATAAGATTTACTCCCCTATCCATACTCCATCAAACAATAATTTTAGAAAGCTTAATGTTGTTGTAATTATATTGGAGAGTATTGGTGAAGAGTATATTGAATACGGATATGCTCCATTTTTAAAAACCCTTCAAGAAAAAGGCTTGTCGTTCAAATATTCATACAGCAATGGAAGAAAATCCATTGATGGTATGCCTTCTGTACTAAGTAGTATTCCCATGTTTATCGAACCTTATTTTGTTACTCACTACTCTACCAATGATATTTCGGGTATTGCTGCAGAGCTCAACAAGGTTGGTTACCATACCGCATTTTTCCATGGTGCACCAAATGGTTCAATGGGCTTTCAAGCCTTTGCAAAGACAAGTTGCTGGCAAGAGTATTACGGAATGGATGAATACAATAACAATAGTGACTTTGACGGAATGTGGGCAATATGGGACGAACCTTTTATGCAATTCTTTGCAAATAAAATGTCAGAATTTAAAGAGCCTTTCGCCACATCGGTTTTTACAGCTTCGTCACATCATCCATTTAATATTCCTACAGAATATAAAGATATATTTAAAGAGGAAGAGGGACATCCTATTCTTAAGTGCGTAAGATACACCGATAATGCATTAAAGAAATTCTTTGAAACTGCCGAGAAACAGGATTGGTATAAGAATACCCTGTTCGTTATTACGGCAGATCATACAAATGCATCGTTACATGAAGAGTACTTAACTGACGCAGGACTATTCAGGGTTCCTATTATATTTTATATGCCAAATGAAGATATCAACGGAGACAACAGCAAAGTTGCCCAACAAATTGACATAATGCCTACTGTATTAAACTATCTGAACTACCCCAACACATACCTTGCCTTTGGTAAAGATCTTTTAAAGAGTGATAATTACAAAAATTGGGCTATAAATTATAATAGTGGCATATATCAATTCTTCGACGAAGATTATATGATTCAATTTGACGGTAATAAGCCTATTGCTTTATATAACTTTAAAACAGACACATTGTTAAAAAATAATTTATTGGGAAATGACCATATGCAAGAATCTGATATGCTTAACAAATGTAAGGCAATTATTCAAGAGTATATAATGCGTATGACAACAAATAGTTTAGTGATTGAATAATGGCTTACTCATATAATTAAACGGCAGATTCTGTAAAGAAATCTGCCGTTTAATTATTTATTTTATATTTGAATTACCTCTATGTGAATTGTTTGCGGTGGAAAATAAAGTTTCTTCCTAAATACTTCTCGCGTACTATTGGGTCTGCAGCCAACTCTTCAGAAGTTCCTTGGAACAAAATTTTACCCTCAAACAATAGATATGCCCTATCCGTAATACTCAATGTTTCAGGAGCATTGTGGTCAGTTATAAGAATACCGATATTCTTCTCTTTCAGCTTATATACTATATACTGAATATCCTCAACCGCAATTGGGTCAACTCCTGCAAATGGTTCATCAAGCATTATAAATTTAGGTCCGATTGCCAAACAACGTGCAATTTCAGTTCTACGTCTCTCTCCTCCTGATAGTTGATCTCCTAAATTCTTACGAACTTTCTCTAAGCGGAACTCAGCTATCAACTCCTCTAATTTCTGGTGCTGTTTCGCTTTATCGGGTTCTGCGATTTGAAGAACTGAATATATATTATCCTCAACACTCATTTTTCGGAACACAGATGCCTCTTGAGCCAAATATCCGATTCCATGTTGCGCTCTTTTATATACAGGAAACTTGGTTATCTCCAAATCATTCAAGAATATCTTCCCCTCATTTGGCGTTACCAATCCCGTGGTCATATAAAATGTTGTGGTTTTACCTGCACCATTTGGTCCCAACAAACCAACAATTTCTCCCTGTTTTACGTTAATAGAGACATGATTTGCCACTACCCTCTGTCCATATTTCTTTACCAAGCCTTCGGTACGCAGTACCATCATATCGTCGGTATATGCTATCTGTTGTTCGTTATTATTTTCGATTTGAGACATCTTATCTTGATTTATTATGCGAAATTAAACAAATTTGAATTATTACGAAATAATATCTGTTATAAATATTCTAAAAAGTAGATATATATTAACTTTATCTACCATAGTTGCAATATTTTTTATAATTTTGCCAACGTATTTTTGAAGATTATATATAATGAAACTTCTCAACATTTTTATTTTCAACAATCTTGCCAAATTCGGACGATACATTATGCTCCTTGGTAAGGTTTTTACCACGCCGGATAAATGGAAAGTTTTTTTCAGAAGATATATCGACGAGGTTTATAAACTTGGTTTTGATTCTATTGCTATTGTTTTTACAATTTCTATTTTTATAGGTGCTGTTATTTCAATTCAAACACAAAAAAACATAACCTCGCCTTTTATACCCTCATACACTATTGGTATGTTAACACGAGAAACCATATTATTGGAGTTCTCTTCTACTATTATGGCTCTTATTCTTGCAGGTAAGGTTGGTTCAAGCATATCTTCTGAGATTGGGACAATGAGGGTAACAGAGCAAATAGATGCTCTTGAGATTATGGGAGTAAACTCTGCAAACTTCTTGATATTGCCAAAGATTACAGCATTGGTAACATTTATCCCATTTTTGGTTATCATTAGTATGACAACAGGTATTATAGGTGGATATTTGGTGGGACAATTTACCGATTTATTTACTCCTGCAAAATATGTGTATGGTCTGCAGGCGTACTTTATAGAATTTTACGTATGGTACTCTATAATAAAATCAATATTCTTTGCATTTATTATATCTTCCGTAGCATCGTTTTATGGATATACGGTTAAAGGTGGTGCAACAGAAGTTGGTAAAGCAAGTACTGACGCTGTTGTTGTGAGCAGTGTGACTATTCTTTTATTAGATGTTTTACTTACTAAAATCTTATTATAATGATTGAAGTTAAAAATATTATAAAATCTTTTGAAGGGAAGAGAATTCTGCACGATATATCAACCACATTCTATGCCGGCAAAACCAATCTTATAATAGGACAAAGTGGTTCTGGAAAAACTGTACTAATGAAATCTATTGTAGGATTGTTACGCCCCGATAGCGGAGAAATCCTATATGACGGAAGAGACTTTTTAAAATACAAGCCCAATGAACTAAAAGGATTAAGAGCAGAGATTGGTATGCTATTTCAAGGGTCTGCCTTATTCGACTCTATGACCGTTATTGAAAATGTAATGTTTCCACTATTAATGTTTACCGACCAAAGCTATGCAGAACGCAGAAAAAGAGCTGAGTTTTGCCTTGAAAGGGTAAACCTTAAGGGTGCACACAATTTATTGCCATCAGAGTTGAGTGGAGGTATGCAAAAACGTGCTGCTATTGCAAGAGCAATTGCACTTAATCCTAAATATTTGTTTTGCGACGAACCAAACTCCGGTATCGACCCCAAAACATCATTAGTAATTGACAAACTTATTAATGACATTACCCACGAATATAACATAACAACAATCATAAACACTCATGATATGAACTCTGTTATGGGTATTGGAGAAAATATTATATTCTTAAATAAGGGTCATTTAAGCTGGAAAGGCACAAAAGAAGAAATTTTTGCATCAACAGACGAAGCTTTTAACGAATTTGTATTTGCTTCGGACATGATGCAAGAGGTAAAATCATATGTAAATAAACAAAAATAATATTGACAATATATTATATATCAACTATTTGAAAAGAGAAGTAAAAAGATTTGTATTTTTTAAATCAAATATTCTTCAATTTATATTTGTTTAGACAATTTTTTTTACTATCTTTGCACTGCCTTTAAGAAAAAAGGATTTGGTTCCTTGGCCGAGCGGTTAGGCACCGGTCTGCAAAACCGTTTACAGCAGTTCGAATCTGCTAGGAACCTCAAAAAAAGTTCTGATTTTAAAATCAGAACTTTTTTTATTTATATACTATTTACTTTAATCGCTTCTTCTTTGATTCTAAGCGCAACTCCGATAATATCTTGTCTGCAACCTCTTTTGAAAACCCTAATTCCACAGCTTTATCAAAGTCTCTTTCTGCAGACTCCCTCTCAAATTGAGCCCACCCCACTTTGGCACGTAATATATACAGAAGAGGATCTTTATCGTTAATCTCATACGCCTTTTTTATATCCTCGCGAGCCTTTACCATTTTACCCAAATAAAAATAAGCCTCAGCTCTTCCGAAGTACGTATCAAAATCCTTAGAATCCAATTTTATTATCTTTGAATATATGTTTACAGCCTCATCATAGTAATTGCGATATTTCATTAATGACGCAAAACCCATATAAGCATTACGACTTTCGGGATTTATCTTTAAAAGTGCTTCAAAATCATAACGAGCCGAAAGCGTATCTTGCTTCTGTAAATATATCAATCCTCTTCTATACAAAGCATCCTCTTCCTTTGAGTCTAATGCTACAACTTGAGAATAGTCGGCAATTGCTCTATCTAAACTATCAATTGAGGCATATAATGAAGCTCTGTTTTTCAATATGGTTACAGAACGCGGAGTTATCATCAATGCATTAGTATATGATTTTATAGCACTCTCGCTTTTACCCATGTACCTTTGTATTGTTCCCAAATTAGATAACAATAACGAATTTTGAGCATTTGCTGGTTCCGCTTTTAAAGCTTTTATAATATTATCTTCAGCACAAGCCCATTCTTCGTTTTCGATACACTCAAACGATTTCTCTACTAATTTGTTATACTCTTGCGAAAAGAGTACATGGCTACACAAACCCAGTACTGTAATTATTAGTATTATTCTTTTCATTTCAAACGCTAAAATATATAATTTAATTGAGTCATAAAATTATTTATTAAATTTTATGGGTTAAAAATTATTTTTTAGAATAAGTTTTTATATCTTTACAAATTGCTAATAGTATACTTTAAACAGATAGCATATATCTAAGGTCTATTAATATTGGCTCATAAGCCATTGACCTATACTATATATATTCCCATTTATGGGAGCAGATACGATGATGAAATTGCAAAATTTTATCTCCGGAGAGAAAAAAAATAAATAAAAATATACATAAATGACAAGTAAATGGAATTACTTACCTCTTACAGAACAACAACAGCAAATAAAAGAGAGCCTGATAAAGGAGTTGGGCTTATCTCGTGTTATTTGCGAATTATTGGCTCTCCGGGGGGTAAAAAATGCAGAAGAGGCTCAAAAGTTCTTTTCTCCACAATTATCTGACCTTCATGATCCGTTCCTAATGGATGGCATGAGCGAAGCCGTGGAGAGATTGAATTTTGCTATTGGCCAAAAGGAAAAGATTTTAGTTTACGGTGATTATGATGTGGATGGCACAACTGCCGTAGCCTTGGTTTATAAATACCTTAAACCATACTGTTTTAACATTGAATACTATATTCCTGACAGATACGAAGAGGGATACGGAATTTCGATGAAAAGCATTGATTATGCATATGAGAATGGTGTAAAGTTAATTATAACTTTGGATTGCGGCATTAAAGCTATTGACAAGGTTGCGTATGCAAAAAGCAAAGGAATTGATTTTATCATATGTGACCACCACGTTCCGGATAATAAACTACCTGATGCAGTAGCTATATTGAATCCCAAATTAGAAAATTCGAACTATCCGTTTTCTGAACTATCTGGATGTGGCGTAGGTTTTAAATTTATGCAGGGTTTTGCAAAAGACAATGGCATAGATGAATCATCGCTATACCCTCTGCTCGATTTTGTGGCATTGAGTATTGCCTCTGATATTGTTCCCATAACAGGAGAAAACAGAATCCTTGCATACCACGGTCTAAAAAGATTGAACGAAAAACCAAGCCATGGATTAAAAGGCATTATAAATATTTGCGGATTACAAAACAAACAGATAAATACGGCTGATATTGTATTCAAGATAGGTCCAAGAATTAACGCTTCGGGACGCATGGAACAAGGCAAAGAGGCCGTAGATCTTCTTTTGTCTACCGATTTTGAAGGTGCTAAAGAACGCAGTAAAAATATAAACCAATATAACGAGGAGAGAAAAGCTCTTGATAAAACCATTACCGAGGAGGCTAATGAAATCCTCTCTAAAATGGAAGATTTGGACAAATACAAATCTATCGTTATATATAATCGCACATGGAAGCGTGGAATTATCGGTATTGTAGCTTCAAGACTGACTGAACTATACTACAAACCTGCTGTTGTGCTTGCATACTCAAACGGAATAGTAACAGGTTCGGCTCGTTCTGTTCAAGGTTTTGACATATACAAAGCTATTGAATCGTGCAGAGATTTATTAGAGAGTTTTGGAGGACATACCTATGCTGCCGGACTTTCTCTTAAAGAGGAGAAAATACCTATGTTTGTAGAGCGTTTCGAAAATTATGTAAAAGAGAATATAGAAAAGAAACAAACAGTTCCTCAAATTGACATTGATGCGGTTCTTTCGTTTAAAGACATTACTCTTGACTTGCATAAGCAACTTATGGAGCTTGCTCCTTTTGGACCCGGCAATACAAAGCCTATTTTCGCAACTCACAATGTAAGAGATTATCAAGACAGCAAATTGGTTGGTAAAGATGGCAAACATATTAAATTAGAGATGATAGACGATAGTTCTGCCAACATATTAAATGGAATAGCATTTGACCAAAAAGAGCATTTTGACCATATCAAAACCAATAAACCTTTTGACATATGCTATACATTAGAAGAGATGAAATACAACCTTAAAGGCTATGGTATAGGCTCTATAAGAAATCAACTTCAATTAGCTGTCAAAGATATTAACTCCGAGAAATATCAATAAACATATTTAACAAAAAAAAATAGTTTGGGGCTCCAAACTATTTTTTTTTGCATTTAAATAAGTATAATACATCTATTATTTTTTATTGGTGTCCGATAAAACTTTTTTGAGAGAATAAAAAATTAGGACTGGTTCCATATTGCAGGAATCAGTCCTTTTAGGTTATTTTTGTTTTTGCTCCAACATGTATAACCATGAGTAAAAGTACACATTTTATCG
>JAFYRT010000062.1 GCA_017546805.1 Muribaculaceae bacterium
ATTAAATTTGGAGATAGGTTCAAGTTGTTCTAACTTTGTCGCTCGTCGGGACGGGTGGTCCCGCCCCTTGCCGCTGGGCGTTCCCCGACCGATGAGTTATAACAGAAAATTATAGCTTGACACAGTTTATTTTACAGACCCGAATAATGTTTCTCTTAATTATTGTATATCTCTAAGTTTTTAAGGGTCGACTAACTAATTAATCTTATTGGTTTTTGTATCTTTATTTTCGCTTAATTTATACCACTTTTCAGCCTCTTTGATGTCTCGTTTAACACCTAACCCATTCTCATAGAAGTAGCCAATACTTTCGTATGCAGAAGGCAATCCTTTCTCTGCCGCTTTTCTATACCACTCCAAAGCCTCTTCGTAACTTTGTTCAACACCATGGCCCTTTTCCAAACAATACCCTAAACTGTTTTGTGCAATATGGTTTCCCTGTTTTGCCGATAGATAATACCATTTAGCGGCCTCTTCGTAATTTTGCTCAACACCCTTGCCGTTATAGTAACATATGCCCAATGCCAGCTGTGCAATATTATCTCCTTGTTTTGCAGCTTTTTTGTACCACTCTGCTGCTTTTACTAAATCCACCTCAACACCATATCCATTCTCATAACAATAGCCTAAACCATATTCGGCATAAGGTGACTCATCTTTTGCCGATTTTCTCCACCATTTAATGGCTGTGGCATAATTCTGTTTCACACCCTCTCCAATATAGTAGAGTCTTCCAATGGAATATTGAGCATCGCGAGCCGAAAAACTATCAGATTTTGCAACTATTTTGTATAATCTCAAAGCCTCTTTATAATCTTTAGGAACGCCATTGCCACACTCGTAACATAACCCAAGGTTGTATGTTGAAGCCGGGTGGTTCATCTCCACACCCTTACGATACCACTCTACTGCTATTTTGAAGTTCTGTTTAACTTCTATTCCATTGTAGTAGCAATAACCTAACATATTATAGCCAAAAGGGTCTCCTTCGTTGGCTAAATACTCGTAGAGTTTTATATCGTATTGTTTTTTCTCTTTGTCGCTCATAATGGATTTATTACCCAATAGAACTATCTAATAACTAACTAACAACTAAAAACTAACAACTCTTATAATGTCCCATCAAGAATCATCATAAGGGCAAAGCCGAGTGCAGCACCAATGGTGGCAATGTTTGAGTGTTTGCCCGATTGACCTTCTGGGATAATCTCCTCAATTATAACATAAAGCATGGCTCCACCTGCAAAAGCAAGAATGGCAGGGAAAATATCCATAGTGCCGTCAATAAGCAACATGGTAATAATAGCTGATATAGGTTGTACCAATCCTGTTGCCGAACCCATCAAAAACGATTTAAACTTGCTTACGCCCATGTTATTCAGTGGGGCGGAGACAACAGCACCTTCGGGAATGTTTTGCAGAGCCATACCAACCGAAAGGGCAATGGCGGTTGCTCCTGTAATCATATCTCCTCCCTGAATGGCTCCTGATAATACAACACCAATAGCCATACCTTCGGGTATGTGGTGAATGGTGATGGCAAGAATAAGCATAGTGCTTTTCTTTAGTTTCGAGGGTAATCCCTCAACCGAGTCAGACGATTGGTGAATGTGAGGGGTAATACTGTCTATTAAAAGCAGAAATCCCATACCTAACAAAAAGCCTATGGTAGGAGAGAGCCAAGGAATAGCATCTTTCTCTGCTGCCAGCTCCATGGCAGGTTGCATAAGCGACCATATAATAGCGGCAAGCATAACGCCTGCTGCAAAGCCAAGCATAAATTTTTGCGAAGGAGCATTGTTATCGCTTTTTAGTAGAAATACTGTTGCAGAACCAATAATACAACCTACTATTGGAATAAGCAATCCGGCAATAATCAGTATTGCGTCGCTATTAAAAAAGTTTTCGAACATAGTTGATGAATTTAAAATATGTTTTTGCTACATAAGGAGCTGTAATCATAGCTGACATTCCGCCAGCAATATTACATAAAAAATCGAATATATCGCCGCTCCTTGTATCGGTAAAATATATTTGCCCCAACTCGGTGAATACAGCTAAGAAAGTGGTTACAGAGACTGATATTACATAGACCCATTTGCGCGGTAACCAGCAAAAGTCGGTATACAGAGCCGATGCCACACCAAAGTACATAAGAAAGTGTACTACTTTATCGGCATGTTTAAACATCAATATCACTGAGTTGTCGAACGTACTCGCGTTGGTAAATGACAGGTATAGGAGTAGCGCAATGGCAAACATACTCAACTTGTATCTGTTTAGTAACTTCATAACAACTTTCGTCATATTGCGGTTGAACATAAAATGTTTTATAATTATAAAAATTGTTTGCTAAGATACCTATTTTTTATTGTATCTTCGCAAAAGAATTAGAGATTATAGATGGAAGATACAGAGAAAATGGATTGGGGGCGATTATTGTCCTCAAAAAGGTTCGGACTCGAAGATTACGATGACGATAAACATCATAACCGTACGCGCTTTCAACGAGACTATGACCGATTGATATTTTCGGCACCTTTCCGTAGGTTGCAGAATAAAACACAGGTATTTCCTCTCCCGGGAAGTGTCTTTGTTCACAACCGATTAACTCATAGTTTGGAGGTGTCGAGTGTTGGGCGTTCGTTAGGAAGCAATATTGCCTCTCACATTGAGGAAAATACCAACGATGTGGAGTTGTTGCGTAAATTGCCCGGAATACCCGATATTGTTGCAACTGCGTGTTTGGCACACGATATGGGAAACCCACCATTCGGACACTCGGGAGAAATGGCGATAGGCTCATATTTCTCAGAGGGAAAAGGATTGGCATTGCGTGGAATACTGGGCGATCGCTTATGGTGCGACCTTTCGCATTTCGAAGGTAATGCAAATGCCTTCCGCCTATTGACACACCATTTCAAAGGACGTAGAAAAGGTGGATATGCCTTGACCTACTCAACCCTTGCGTCAATAGTAAAATACCCTTACGAATCGACCCTCGCAGGCACAAAAGGCAAGTTCGGATTTTTTGTAAGTGAGGAAGAGCATTACAAAAAGGTTGCAACCGAGTTGGGTATCTTAAATAAAGGAGATGGTAAACATACAAAATATTGTCGCCACCCGTTAGTATATTTGGTAGAGGCTGCCGATGACATATGCTATCAGATAATGGATATAGAGGATTCGCATAAACTCAAAATTCTTACAACAAATCAAACAAAACAGTATCTGTTGGCATTCTTCAAAGAGGATAAAATGGCTCATGTCGAAGAAATTTTATCAATGATAGAAGACAAAAACGAGCAGATAGCATATTTGCGTTCCTCTATTGTGGGCTTGTTGGTTGATGAGTGTTCAAAAGCATTTATCGAGCACGAGGATGAGATTTTGCGAGGCGAATGTAGCAGCCCATTGATAGATATGATTTCAGAAACTCCACGTAAAGCATACGAGGCATGTTCGGCAATGGCATACGAAAAGATATATAACTATTCGGGAGTGTTGGATATTGAGTTGGCAGGTAACCAAATTGTAAATATGTTGCTCGATAAATTGATAGACGCAGTGTTACATCCCGATAAGTCATACTCAAAGCTGTTATTGGCAAAAGTACCACAACAGTATAATATGGGTGCTGCAGACATACCAACTCGTATTCAAGCAGTAACCGATTATATTTCGGGAATGACCGACGTATATGCATTGGATTTGTATCAAAAATTAAACGGAATGAGTTTACCGGTTATATAATATAGTTTTTAGTTTTCGGCTTTGCCGCCCCTACGGGGTAGTTTTTAGTTGTTAGATTTATAACTAAAAACTAACAACAAACAACAAACAACTAAAAAAAGGATGAAAGAATTTATACTTACAGAACAGGAGAGTGAACAAACCGTATTGGTAGGTTTGGTAACACCTCAACAAAACGAGGCAAAGGTAAAAGAGTACCTCGATGAATTGGCTTTTCTTGCCGACACTGCGGGAGCAGTACCGGTAAAAAACTTTATACAAAAATTAGACTATCCCAACCCTGTAACCTTTGTGGGAAAAGGAAAGTTGGAAGAGATAAGACAATATGTCGAAGAGAACGAAATAGGATTGGTAATATTCGATGATGAACTTTCTCCCAAACAGCTCAAAAACATCGAGGAGGCTTTGAAGGTTAAAATTCTTGATCGAACATCTTTGATTTTGGATATTTTTGCCAAACGTGCTCAAACAGCACACGCAAAAACACAAGTAGAGTTGGCTCAATATCAATATCTGTTACCTCGCTTGACAAGACTGTGGACTCACCTTGAGCGTCAACGAGGAGGTATTGGTATGCGTGGTCCTGGTGAGACTCAGATTGAGACCGACCGTCGTATAGTTTTGGATAAAATCTCGGCTCTAAAAGAGGAGTTGAAACTTATCGACCGTCAAAAATCCGTTCAACGTAAAAACAGAGGAAAAATGGTGCGCGTGGCACTTGTGGGATATACCAACGTTGGAAAATCGACATTAATGAACTTGTTGTGTAAATCGGATGTATTTGCTGAGAATAAACTATTTGCAACACTCGATACAACAGTTCGTAAAATGATAATCGAGAATCTTCCATTCTTGATGAGTGATACCGTAGGATTCATTCGTAAACTCCCCACAAACCTTATAGAGTCGTTTAAATCAACACTTGACGAGGTGCGCGAGGCCGATATCCTTTTGCATGTAGTGGATATCTCGCACCCTGCATTTGAGGAGCAAATTGAGGTGGTTGATAAAACTATTGCCGATATATGCAAAGGCGGAGAACCCAAACCCGTAATATTGGTATTTAACAAAATAGATGCCTTTACATACGTTCAAAAAGACGAAGATGACCTATCGCCTCGCACACGCGAAAACATATCGCTCGAAGAACTTAAAGCAACCTATATGGCACGTATGGGAGATAACTGCATATTTATCTCTGCCGTTGAGAAAAGCAATATTGAGGAGCTAAAAACATTGATGTATCAAAAGGTAAAAGAGATACACGTAAAACGCTTCCCATATAACGATTTCTTATATTACCAATACGACGAAAGCGGAGACCAAGTTTAGGTATAAATTAGAAATTGCTTCGTAACTACGTTACAATTAGGAATGAGTATAGCACTTCGTTCTAATTTTTAATTCAAAAAAGCATTACTAATTTCTAATTCCTCATTCCTAATTAATAAAAAAGAAATGCTTCGCATATCAACACCTGACGGATCGAATAAAGTACTATTACACGCTTGTTGTGCACCATGTTCATCGGCAATAATAGAGGCTATGTTGGCAAACAACATAACCCCTGTTATATACTTTTATAACCCCAATATCTATCCCGAGGAGGAGTATTTAAAACGCAAACAGGAGATTGAAGCATACGCTCAAAGATTAGGTTTGGAAATTGTTGATGCCGATTACGATTACGCTTCGTGGCGTAGTGGAACCTGTGGAATGGAGACTATGCCCGAGCGAGGAGGTCGTTGTTTGTATTGTTTTAATATGCGCCTGTTGCAAACGGCAAAATATGCAGCCGAAAGAGGAATAAAATATTTTACCACAACTCTTGCCTCATCGCGGTGGAAAGATTTTAACCAAATCATTGACGCAGGACGTCGTGCCTCATCTATGGTTAAGGGTGCTGAGTTTTGGGAGCAGAATTGGCGAAAGGGCGGGTTATATGAACGTCGTAACGAACTCCTGAAAATCGAAAACTTCTATAATCAACAATATTGCGGTTGTGAGTTTAGTCAAAGAAACAAATCTTAAAACATTCGCTAAAACAATTTCATTGCTTCGTATGCAATGTTCTGAATTTTAGGTCTGATATTCATTGTCATAAGAGATTTGTTCCAACGGTGAGGAAAAACTCTATTCGATAGAAATATAAACATCATGTTGTTTCGTTTATCAACCCAAAAGCACGTTCCTGTATAACCTGTATGTCCGTAAACTTCACTTGTGGCTTCGGGGCAGCAGGGACTTTTCTCTTCGTTTGTAAGGTCTGGTTTGTCAAACCCTAAAGCGCGTCGGCTGATATCGCTCTTTGTTTGGGTAAATAGTTCTATACTCTCCTCCGACAGAAAACGCTCTCCTCCGTATGTGCCTCCGTTTAAAAACATCTGTAAAAGTTTGGCAAGGTCGTGAGCAGTACCAAACAATCCTGCATTACCACTTACTCCACCCAAAACACAAGCAGTCTCGTCGTGAGGATATCCGCACATCAACTCTTTCCGTAAAAAGTCGTCTCTTTCTGTGGGAATAACTTCCCACTTCTCAAATTTCTTAGTTGGGCAGAAAGTGGTGCGAGTCATACCCAAAGGAGCATAAAACAACGAGTCGGTAAGAATATCCAACCTACATGCAGTTAAATTTTCCACAACATGTTGCAAGAGAATAAAATTTATATCGCTGTATCTATATTTTTTTACAGAGTCAGGCTTCATCATTGCAATCCTGTTTAATAGTGTGTCGCTAATGGCATTTGTTACCCACAATTTTTCGCTAATCTTAATGCCGAATGTAGAGTCGCAGTTTTGAGAAATCAAATCTTTTCTCAATTGAGCCTTGTTGTTTGCAAAAACCTGTTTATCAATTTGTATTGTGTATTGGTTGTGCTTTTTCCAATGATAAAGTTTTCCTATATAGCTGTTGCTGTCGGTCAAAAAAAAGTATGGGTTAATTCCCGAAGGCAGTCCGCTTTGGTGCCATAAAAGCTCGTTCATGGCAATAGCACCGATAAGGGATGTGTCGGGTAGAGGAATGTAGTTCTTCAAAGAGTCGTTTATGTTAAAACTTCCATTGCTGTGCAGATGCATTATTGCAGGCATAGTTGCTGTGCTTTTTGTTACAGAGGCTAGATCGTAAATATCAGAAAGAGTTACCTCTCTACTCTCTCTCTCCGCTCTTTTCCCAAAGGCCTTTTCATAAACAATCTTGCCATCTTTTGCTAAAAGAACCTGACATCCCGGAAATGCACCTTTTTTAATTCCCTCGCCAATAATTGAGTCCACTGATGATAAAACAAAACTATTCATTCCAACCATTTCGGCAGGAGCATACCCTAATCTTACGCACTCTGTATTTAGTCCGTCCCCTCTTTTATATGGCGAAGCATTTACGGGAAGTTTACCCTTCGCTCCAATACCTCCCATTATAAGCTCAGCAGTGCACTCTTCCATCGATTTTGTCTCTTCATAACCCATGACAACAGCCTCTGCTCCGCTTATAACATCAGCATATAGGCTCATGTTATAAGGCGATGTGAAGAATGCCAAAATATATCTTTTACCTTTGCAAGCCTCTTTGACTTGGTTAACAACTTCGCTCTTACCGGAGTAAACTCCGATTATTGAAATTTTATCGTTTTTATTAGAACTTTCCTCAATACCGTACGATTTAAGTCTCTCTGTAAAACCTTTGCTCGATGTTGTTCCAAAACAGCGAATTTCAATACTTCTCTTGTTGAGATTTTTAACAGGAATAATATTGTTGTCGTTCTTAAGAAGGGTAACTGCTTCAGAATTTATCTGGTAAATAATTTTATTGGCATTTGGTGACGATATATGTTTTACCAAATCTTTTTCTGTTAGCGTTTTCCTATCTTTGATAACAAAGATATATTTGTATAAAAGAATCTTTTTAACCGCGTTTCGTAAAATGCTCTCTGTTAAAAGACCTTGTTTATAAGCAGTTTCAATCTCTTTGAAGCACTTACCAACATCAAGAGGTTTTAATAATACATGGTTCCCAGCCATAAGAGCCTTTAAGGCACTGTTCTCGGCTGTGGCACCCTTCATCTCCAAGGCATCTGTGAAAATAAGGCCGTTAAATCCAAACTCTTTTTTAAGTAATTTGTCGACAACAACAGCAGAAAGGGAGGTGGGCAATCCGCTTGTAGAGTCTAACGCAGGAATATAAAGGTGTCCTGCCATAATAGATGGCAACCCTGCGTTGATATACTCTTTAAATGGATACAGCTCTTCTCTGCTCAATGCATCCAAACTTTTGTTGTTTACAGGAAGAGTGTGATGAGAGTCGCTCTCTACATCTCCATGTCCGGGGAAGTGTTTTCCTACAGGAAGAACACCCTCATCCAACAATCCTTTTGAATATGCAATACCCAAACGCGAAACCATATCGGGGTCATCTCCGTAAGAACGAGTGCCTATGACAGGGTTCTTAGGATTGCTGTTTACATCTATGTCGGGAGCAAAGTTTACGTGAATACCCATTCTTTTACACTCTCGTCCAACCTCTTTCCCATATTCGTATGTAAGAGAATCGTTATTTGCCGCCCCAATAACAATGTTTTTTGGGAAACGAGGAGTGTCGGTTAATCGCATAGCCAATCCCCACTCTCCGTCAATGGTAATCATAAGTGGCGTTTTTGAAAGCGATTGAGCATACTCGGTTAAACGGAAGTGAGCAGGAGCAGTACCTTTGCTCAGAATAAAACCTCCAACCTTATACTCATTAACCATTTTTGCTATATGAGCTTTATTGCTTTCGTCCTCAGTTGTTAACGCTCCGGCAATAAATAGCTGACCTATACGTTCCTGCAGAGTCATGCTTTTATAAACAGAGTCGCACCAAGCATATGCTTGGTCGGGAACAGATATATACAATGGAGCCTTCTCTGTTGCAATAGCGTAACCAACGTATAGCAACAAAAAATAAGCAGATATAATATATTTTGTAAACTTCATAATTGGTATGTATAATTCAGATATAGTGCGAAGATACACTATAATAGTCGTAAATTCAAATTGTAAATGAAAAACTTTGTGACAGATTTGTTTATGTTATATTTTTTTTGTTACTTTGCACCGCTTTTCGCAATCTCTGGCAAGGAGATGTGACTTGTTAAATTGCGGTTTACGAATATTTAAAATTAAAATAAGATGGATTTTATTAAAGTTGCAGAGGAGGCATTTGCTTCAGGAATTGAGTTGCCTTCATTCAAAAGCGGAGATACAATTACAGTTGCTTATCGTATTAAAGAGGGTAACAAAGAGCGTATCCAACAATATCGTGGAGTAGTTATCCGTATTTCAGGATGTGGTAACAAAAAACGTTTCACAGTACGTAAAATGTCTGACAACGTAGGTGTTGAGAGAATTTTCCCTATGGACTCTCCATTCATCGAGAGCATCGTTGTTAACAAATACGGTAAAGTACGTCGTTCTAAACTTTACTACTTGCGTGCCCTTACAGGTAAAAAAGCTCGTATTAAAGAGAGAAGAATTGTTGAGAAAAAAGCTTAATTTTTTATCAATAGCACAGAAAAAGGCGATCCAACGGGTCGCCTTTTTTTTGTGCTTGAAAAATATAAACATTAAGCCTAAAGCGTTGCTTCGCTAATTGTAATTTTGGTTGCTACACTATTTCTTTTCTGTAGAGGAAGAGGTTCGGTGTAGCATATATATGTACCAATGCAACGAGTAATAAGAATATCATCGTGATGTCCCTCCATTGCTCCATACGAGCCGTTGGGCTTTCTCTCAAAAACATCATGTTCGTAGCAAGCATCATAGTCATGTTCAATATATCCATTCTCTCGTAGCATCCTTACCTGATGAGCAATAAGCATAAGTTTTGTTGCACGGTTCATATGAAATCCCCATCTTACACCATTCGAGTGAATCATGTTCGAAGGTTGTCGGGCATACAAATTAGGATAATATCTTGAAATTGTCTCTAAGATATACTCTGTAGAATCATCGTCAGAATGTTCAGTTTCAAGCGTATTGCTCTCAATAACAAGCAGAGCTTTGTTGTAGTATTGGGCAATTTGCGCAGCTTTCCATGCTAAAAGGTCGTGGTCGATATGTCCACGCCATTGGGCAACAACTTCAGGTACGCCTCCATACATAAGCCAATAGCGGTCAAAAACGGCTATGACTGAGTAGTCGGCTTTATCGCTACGTCCTCCTATATCCACAACAGTAATATATCGGTTCGAAAAGTTGTTCTCACTATCGGGCAGTTCCCATATGTTAAGCTTCCCTCCGCTCTCTTCCGCAAATTTTATATCACAAAGAGCCTCTTTCCCTTTCTCCTCTTTCCCGTATACATCTCCTGTATATTTAGGATTGCAACACTCCTTGCGCAATCGCTCAACAGCAGTATGAGCAAAAACTTTCTCGCCCGAGTAGTTGAAAGCCTCAATTTCGTCTGATGGGTATTCAGCCATCATATCGGCATGTTCTGAATACTCTTTACGTTTTTCCCGATACCAAGCAATAGCCTCAAGCGTAGCTCCTTTATTCCATAATTCCCATTCATATTTCGATAACGATTCAATAAACCCATAATAGTCGTTTATAGGTTGAGAGTATATTTCTATCTCATACCATGGTACAAAAACAAACTTTTTATCACTCTCACCCTGTTTGGCTCTCATGCACTCTTTATGAAAGTAGTTCCCTGTTCCGTTTGCAGTACTCTCCATTACTATTACAGACAGGGGGAGCAAAGCAACCGAACCGCAAACCGACCTAATCATTGATTCAGGTGTTTTTCGAGGGGACGATGGCCAAAAGGCAACTTCCGAAAGGTGAGCCATAACTGCATCTGTTCCGCGTACCGATTCGGGTGATTCTGCAGAGCCTATTGTTATTTTGCTCTTTGTCGCCGATATAACAGACGTATTTGTCATCTTCTCAAAGGGTTTGAATTTTATTGGCTCATCAATCTCCAACAGCCATGGAGGGTAGCTCTCTAACAGTTTTGTGTACATACCCTTAATGTTTAAGGC
Source organism: Muribaculaceae bacterium (assembly GCA_017546805.1). Taxonomy (GTDB): domain Bacteria; phylum Bacteroidota; class Bacteroidia; order Bacteroidales; family G3-4614; genus Caccoplasma_A. The sequence continues at coordinate 10,775 of JAFYRT010000062.1, forward strand.
AGAGTCTTTGAGGTGAGCGCATATAACGCTGTTCCAATTTTTTCGATGCACCAGCTGTATCCACGCCATATATATTTGGACAAGGGTTGAGCCACCCCATTGACGTGCTTTAAGCAGAATAATGCGTATGGGTTTATTCTCCATACGCATCTTCTCCATCTCGGATAAAAGCCTTCGTTGAGGACGATTAAGTTTGAAGGGGATATCTCCATCACCCATCTTGTTTTTTATTCGAACAAACATTGTTGCCCAAAATTCAAAGTCGTATTTGATTCTTAATTTAATCCAATGTTTCCAAACCTCATCCACTACTTGTGCGGTAGGTTTGGTTTTAAGATGAGCTTTAATGAATTTATCTATAGAACCAAATTTGCGTAACAGCGAAACAAGCTCTACCTGTTCCATCTCTATGGGGATGTATTGAAGTGGAATAGGGGAGTCGGGCAAATGAATTATTCTTCGTTCGCCATAGCTCCCCTTTCCTGTGTGAGGTTGATACTCACCATTGATTTTTGCTAACCTTTCAGCGTTCTCTTTAACTACCTTTTTTCTCTCCATAACGGTAGCAAAATAAATACATATATCGCTGCCGTTGGTGGTATATCTATATAAAGATAATGAGGTTCTATTATTTCACTTCCGACAGTCGCTCAAGGGTCGAGGCTATTGCCAAAAGGGTTCGTTGCCCATCTTCTGGCGAGACATTTCCACTTTCGCTTTTCTCTAAAATTTCGATACACTTAATAAGGGTAACCTCATTCGAACATTCGGGTATTAACTCACGCAGACGAGAGTAGCACAATTCCAAAATCTCTTTTTTCTCTTTGCTCATGCTTGTGGCATTAATAACATTTTTCTTTCCCATAAAAACCTTCGTATAAATTTAACACTCAAAGGCAAAATTATAGAGAGATATTTGCAGTGCGATGTGATATTAATAAAAATTCAATTATTAACCATTTTAAAAACTAATGATTATTTATGATTTTAGGTTCAATATTTAATGGAATTATGGCTCGTGTTGCAAACAAACGGGCAGAAGATTATCAGGGGAAAGCCTTGCAATCCTTAGACAAGGAGGAGGCAGAGCTTGACAACCTCTTTAAGTCGAGTTACTATTCCGATTATATGCGGCGAGCCGATGTGCAGAATTTAATCTCTTCGGCTAAAGATACCCTTCAGGCAAATACAAACAATATGCGAGGAAGGGCAACTGTAATGGGAGCGACAGATGAGTGGATAGGTGCAAATCAAAAGAATTACAATAGTGCGCTCTCGTCGCTATATTCAAATATAGTATCTCAAGGTGCAAATTGGAAAGATAGTGTATTGAATAACTATATGGACAGGAAGTCCAATATAAATAGTCGAAGAGCCAACTCTTTTTTCAATAATGCCAATACTTATCAGAATACAAATCTAAATTATCTCTCAAACATAGGAGACGATATTCGTGGTATGGATAACGCTTTCTCCAATGTAGTAATGGGAGGTATTAAAAAGTTAGGGTTTTAGAGTATGAAAACAGAAACAAACAATACCGTTGATTTAACATCTCAAATAGAGAATATTGAGAAGGGCGAAGGTTTTTATTCGACATTTATATCCGAACAGCAAAGAATTTCGCGTCCTGCACGCAAATCAATCAATGGGTTGAAAGAGCTTTTTGTTTTGCTTTCTCCTCCTTGTGAGGAGTCGAACCCCGAAGATAAGGGCTTGAACAAACTATCGCAATTAATAAAAAAGATGCTATCGATTTATGAGAGTTCCGAACCAAAAGATTTTTTGAGAAAACTTAAAAAACGATTGCTGAAACTTTGCGATAAGATGAAGAGCGGAAGAGTGAATGATATGTACAACCCTGCGGTTGAAGCTGCACTGCAAATGGAGCCAAATCCTATTCCTATGGATGAGGGCTTGAATGACGAACAAAAAAACGAGATTTATAACATGCTTCTGGCGAATGGAATTTCGCATGAGGAGGCGCTTAACGAACTATTAAAATATTAGTATTATGCCTTATAAAATAAATAATTCAGTAAACAATTACTCATTGGGGACTAATGCTCCCTATGCAAACATTGGAGTAAATAGTAACGTAGAAGATTTGGTTAAGAGATTCTCTCAGCCAATGAGCCGTTACCCAATAAATTTAAATCCAAATCCACCCCAACAGGCGGTTAGCCAACCAAGTCAGCCAAATGTAGCCACTACTTTTAACGAAGGATTTAAAGCTTGGGGTAAAAACTTTAAAAACAATATGGACTATATCGGTTCATCAATCGGTATGGAGACTTCGGGAGATAATTATATAAAGGGAGCTATAAACTCTCTGCAAAATAGTTATGACGGTAATCTACTTGGTCAATCAAACGATGTACTTCGTTCAAAAGTAAAAGAGATTGAGAACGGAGCTTATCAAGTGCCTTTCCCATCAATGAATCCAACTCAATCACTCTCATTGCAACAACCATTAAAAATGGAGGATATTGTTAAAAAGGATATTATAAACGGTATTATTGCCAAGAGAGAGAGTGGCTATACCGAAGAGCAAATAGGAGAGTGGTTGGGGAATATGTATGATAACGGAACAGAGGCTTCGGCTCGTCACCGACAAGTGTTGGAAGATGCTGGAAATATACCTCAAACAAAAGGTTGGGGAATAGTGGGAAACATTGCAGGAGACCTATTGGGTACAATCCCGGCCATTTTGGGTTCTGCAGTAAATCCAGTGTTAGGAACAGCGCTGGGTGCTGCTACACTTGGTGGCGGATTGGCGCAAAATATAGCAGGGGTAAACAAAGAGGTTGATATGTATGAGAATGAAACAAACACATCAACATCTCCATGGGCGCGCAAAGGCTATGTCGCAGGAACTGCCGCAATTGATTTAGCAACGGACGCCCTAATGCAGGGACAATATTTAAAACATCTTAATCTGCCAATTACGGGAAGGTTGCGTAAAGCACTACAAAGAAATTTGCTTAACAATTCTCAAGCCATGCATAAGTATAACGATTTATTTCGTAATACGATTAAACAATCTGTCCCGGGAATTATGAAAAATGCGGGAACGTTGGCGGCAGAGCAAGCTGCAGCATCGGGATTGTCGAGTGCATCAAAAGATATGTTGAGTTATACCTATAAAAATCCGGAAGACTATCCTGGGGTAAATGATATTTTTAGGAATGCACTTTCTGAAGCCATGGCAGGAGCAGGAACAGGATTGGTTTCAGGCGGAGTTGCAAGCGGATTGGGAACACTTATAAAACCTCACCGTTCTCAAAGATCGTTTCAACCCTATAAGTTGAATATTCCTGAACCTATGATTGATACAGAAGGTCTGTCGTTAAAAGGTTATATGGATAGAGAGGATAAGATAAGACAAATAATAAAAGATAATTATAAATCAAACCACCCTGAAGTGACAGGTACGCCACAATATTCTCTTAATATACCTGAACCGATGTTAGATTTGGGAAAAATGTCTTTAGGAGAGTATAATAAGCTATTGCCTCAATTGCGCTCGGCACTAAAAGATTATTATCTGCCAAAGCCTATCGCAAAGG